>CAIRAS010000111.1 GCA_903876615.1 uncultured Holophagaceae bacterium | reverse complement strand
GCCCCGCCGCTTCATCTCGGCCATGAGGGCGTCGGGAATGGGCTGGTCGAGCACGCTGTGCACCAGGATGTCCGCTCCCGCCTTCACGGCCTCGGTGGCCCCGGCCAGGGAGGTGGAGTGAACCGCCACCCTCAGCCCCAGCCTCTTCGCCTCGTCATAGGCGGCCTTCTGCGCGGCCGTGGTGGGCCCCTCGGCTACCCACAGCTTGAAGAGGTCCGTGTGCAACGCCGCCTGACGGCGCACCTCGGTTCGGGCCGCCTCCTCCGTGGTACCGGCGATCACCGCCGGGTCGTTGCCCGTGGTGAGGAAGTGGGGGCCGCCGGTGCGACCCTTCAGCGGCCCCGGCGTGAGCAGGGGGCCCGCCACCGACACATGGGGCGCCAGTGCCGTCTTCGCAGCCAGGTCGCGCACCTCGAAGTTCCAGTTAGGCCCGCCCATGTCGATGAGTTCCCCCTTAGGACTGGCGCCGAGTATTGAGCGCGGGACGAGGTCGAGCCAGAATCCCCGCTGGCTTGGCGTCAGCGACGGCCGTGGGGCGCTGACACTAACGCTTGATCGGCACAGGGAACTGCGGGCGCATCGCCGCCCCAGGCTGCGGCTGGTTGCCCGTAATGACGGGGCTGATGGGCTGGGTCCTGCCGTCATCGCGTCGGGGGGTAGCGGTAGGAGTACCGCAGGCCACAAGACCAACCAGCAGAAGAACGGCGCCTAGTCTCTTCATTCGATGCTCCTGCGACTTATCACTTGGCAAACTCAGGCTGATGTCCGACAGCACTTTCGCTCGAGGGGTTTCAATGGCGCCCCGGTCGGAACTCCGTTGGGATGGGCAGAGTGTGACAGAACCGGCATTGATGGAATGTCCAGGTGTTGAGATCCCCCCCCGGGCGAGGGGTGATGCCTAGGACCCATCGCCCACGGCCCTCCGGGCGATCCGGGGGCGGCGGGGCCCGCACTCGCACGGTCCAGGCGCCTTCAGCTCTGACCTGTTCCGCCGGCTGTGACTGCGAATCCCTCACGCTCCGCCAACAAAAGAAGCCGCCCGGAGGCGGCTTCAGTTGGCGGAGAGTGAGGGATTCGAACCCTCGGTAAGCTTTTGACCTACACACACTTTCCAGGCGTGCTCCTTAAACCACTCGGACAACTCTCCATGGCTGCCGCGCCAACGCGGCAATCGACAAGGTTATCACGGCCCCGGGCTTGCGCCAAGGGCCGGGAATGACGCGGCTACACGGACTCCAGGACGCCGGTGAGCAGCTTCCAGAAGTTGGCGACGGAGGAGATGCTCACGTGCTCGTCGGGGGTGTGTACGTCCCACATGTTGGGGCCGATGGAGACCATTTCCATGGTGGTGTACTTCTCGCCGATGAGGCCGCACTCCAGGCCCGCGTGGATGGCCATGATGACCAGGGGCTTGCCGAAGAGCCGCTCGTTGGTCTTGCTGACGATCTGCACCAGGGAGGCGTTGGGCTCGGGCTTCCAGCCGGGGTAGCCGCCGGTGGTGTGGGCCTCGAAGCTGCCCAGGGCGCAGGTGGCGGCGATGCGCTCGGTGAGGGCGATCTTGGAGGCGTCGATGGAGCTGCGGGTGAGCAGGTTCACCTCGACTTCGTCCGCACGGGTGTCGATGACGCCCATGTTGGTGGAGGTCTGGACCAGGCCCTTGATGTCGGGGCTCATGGCCTCGACGCCGTGGGGCAGGGCCAGCAGCAGCTTGAGGAGGGCATCGGCGTCCGCGGCGGCCATGACCTGGGTCGCCTCACCGGGCTCCAGGGCCAGCTGCAGGCCGGGATCGAAGGCGCCGAGAGCGGCGCTCCAGTGGGCCTGGTGGCTGGCCAGGGCGGCGCGGAAGGCCGTCTCCTGGGCAGGATCCAGGAAGATCTGGGCCGAGGCCTCGCGGGGGATGGCGTTGCGCTTGTTGCCGCCCTTGATCGCGGCCAGGCCCAGCCCGAACTCGGGGCGGAGGGCGCCAAGGACCTGGGCGAGGATGCGGATGCCATTGCCCCGGCCGGCGTTGATGTCAATGCCGGAGTGGCCGCCCTTGAGGCCGAAGACCTTGAGGCGGTAGGCCTTGGCACCGGCGGCGGGCGCGGCGTGGGCGAGCTTGCGGGTGACGATGGTGTCCACGCCGCCGGCGCAGCCGATGGTCAGATAGCCCTCTTCCTCACTGTCGAGGTTGATGAGGAACTTGGCGTTGAGGCGGCCCGGCTGCAGGCCATTGGCGCCGGTGAGGCCCGTCTCCTCGTCGATGGTGATGAGCACCTCGATGGGGCCGTGGGCCATGTCCTTGCTGGCCAGGACCGCCAGGGCGGCGGCGACGCCGATGCCGTTGTCGGCGCCGAGGGTCGTGCCCCGGGCCCGCAGCAGGTCACCGTCCTGGAAGACTTGGAGGGGATCCTTGGTGAAGTCGTGGACGGTGCCTTCATTCTTCTCGCAGACCATGTCCACGTGGGCCTGGAGGCAGACCGTGGGGCTGCCTTCCTTTCCGGGGGTGGCCCGCTTGCGGATGATGACGTTGCCGACGGCATCGCGCTCGACCTCGCAGCCCAGAGCCTTGGCCTGGTCGGCCACCCACGCGGCGGCTTCCGCCTCCTGCTTGGATCCGCGGGGGATCTTGGAGAGTTCCAGGAAATAGGACCAGATGGCCTTGGGTTCGAGGGTATCGAGCAGCGCGTTCACGGGACCTCCATGCGCGCCGGGACACAGGCCCGGCGGACCCTCCAGGGTACGGGGGTCCCTGGCGGCGAGGCGTGACCTCGGTCACTTCAGCGGAGGCCGTGCCGGGCCTTGAAGGCGGGCCAGTCGGCCTTGAGCTGGAGGAAGGCCTCGACCTCCGGACACAGGAGGAAGGGGTTGCCGCGCCGCTCCAGGGCCATGGTGGAGCTGGCCCGGGCGCCGTAGTCATGACCGGGCCAGACGGTGGTCTCCGGGGGCCACTCCCGCAGCAGGCGCTGGAGGCTATCCCACTCCGTGCGGGCATCGGCGTCGCTGCCGGTGCCGCCGACCTTGCCCACGAAGAGCAGGTCCCCCGTGAGGGCGGCGCCTTCCTCCTCCACCAGGAAGGCGAGGTGGTCCGGGCAGTGGCCGGGCACTCGCCAGACCTTCAGGTGGTAGGCCCCGAAGGGTAGGCGGTCGCCGTCCGCCAGGGTGCGGTCCAGGGGGCCCGGGTGGCCGGGTCCTCCGAGCACCGGCGCCCCGGTGAGGGCCTTGGCCTCGGCGTTGCCGTTGGCGTGGTCCTGGTGCCCGTGGGTATTCAGAATCGCGGTGATCCGCAGGCCCTGAGCCGCGGCGCGGGCGACGGCCGCAGCGGGATCGTAGGACGGATCCACCAGCAGGCCCTCACCAGCCGCGCGGTCGCCCACCAGGTAGCCGAAGTTGCGGTCACCGCCCAGTCTCAGCTGCTCGAGGATGAAGCGCATGGTCCCCTCCTGCCCCAGGATGACCCGTTTGGGCGACGTCTGGGCTGGAGCAGGTGCGGGGCCAGGCGGCTGATCGTCAATTTTTTCGACAGGGCTCCGAAAAGAACCGGTCGGCCCCCTGGAGGTGCGCATGCCTTTGGCCCAATGGAAAGACGAATACGCGACCGGTATCGAGCTGATCGATGCCCAGCACCAGCGCCTCTTCGAGGCCATCAACCGCATGGAGGATGCCTTCAAGGCGGGCACTCAGGAGGACGAGGCCCGGGAGAGCCTGGTCTTCCTCGCCCGGTACACGAAGGAGCACTTCGACACGGAGGAGGCCTTCATGCGGGAGATCGGCTATCCCTTGCTGGCCTTCCATCAGCAGGACCACGCAGAGTTGGTCGCCAAGGTGGAGCTCCTCCAGCAGAAGGTGGACGAGGACCTGACCATCCCCCTGCACATGGCCGACTTCGCTGCGCACATGGCGAACTTCGCCGCGGACTGGCTGGCCCACCACATCAACGAGGCGGACATGGGCTACGTCCAGTTCGCCCGAGAGAAACCCGCCTTGTGATCCAAATCAATATTGAGACAATGTCTCAAAACTAGGGTTGATTTCCGGACGGACCAAATTGAGACTTATTCTCATGTTGATCCGATTCCTGGTTTCCCTGCTCTGCCTGGTCACTCCGTTCCTTGCCGCAGGTGAGGTCCCCGACCGGCTCGTCCTGGCCATGGGCACGGAGCTGCGCCTGCAGCTGGGTGGCCCCACTCCCCGCGCCGCGGAAGAAGCCGCCCTGCGGGAGGTCGCGCGCCTGGAAGCCGCCTGCTCGACCTGGGACGCCCGCTCGGAGTGGAGCCGCTTCAACGCCGCCGGGGGCGCCCCAGTGGCCCTGGCGCCGGAGTGGCTGCAGCTGCTGGGGGTGGTCAAGGCCTGGCAGGTCCGCACCGGGGGTGCCTTCGACCCGGTGCTCGGGGCCCTGATCCAGGCCTGGGGCACGCGGGTGGGGGGCCGGACCCCCTCGCCCGAGCAGCTGGCGCAGGCCCGGGCGGCCTCCGGTGCGCCCCTGCTGGAGCTGGATGAGGCCCGGGGCCAAGCGCGCCTGACCCACCCGGCTGCGGCGCTGGAGGAGGGCGGCTTCCTCAAGGGCTACGCGCTGGACCGCATGCGCGCCGTGGCCAAGGCTCCGGCCGGGCGCCTTGATTTCGGCGGCCAGCTGCTGGTCTGGGGGCCTGCCGTGGTGGTGAGCGTGGCGGACCCGAACCACCGCCAGCGCCCCAGCCTGAGCTTCCGGCTGCAGAACGCCTCGCTGTCCAGCAGCGGCACCGCCGAGCGTGGGCGCCACATTCTCGACCCGGCAACGGGCGAGCCCTGTCCCGCCTGGGGCAGCACCGCCGTGGTGGCCGCGGATGGCCTCACGGCCGACGTGCTGTCCACGGCCCTCTACGTCATGGGCCCTGAGGCCGGGCTCGTCTGGGCCCGCCGGCAGGGCCTCGCAGCAGTCTTCCTTCTCCGCGACGGGAGGCTCCGGATGACCCCAGCCTTCCGCGCCCTCCACCCCATGCTGCCGCCCCAGGAGTCCCGATGACCCGCCTCGCCAGCCCTTTCCTCGCGGCCCTCCTGGGCCTGTCCCTGGCGGCCCAGGAGAGCCCGGAGATCACCCGGCTCCGGGAGGAGTTCAACCGCAAGCTCGAGACCCTCACGCGGGAGCTGGAGGCCCAGCGGACGGGCTCGGTCCAGCCCGCGGCGCCGGAGAAGGGCTCCTTCGGCATGGCCCAGGCGGCGTCCAAGGTCTACGAGAGCAAGGGCGGCCTGAGCATCGGCGGCTACGGCGAGTTCCTCTACCAGGCCAAGGAGGGGCGCCTGCAGGACGGGACCCGGGGCGCGGGCGAGAAGAGCCTGGATGCCCTGCGGCTGGTGCTCTACACGGGCTACAAGTTCTCGGACCGGATCGTGCTGAACACCGAGGTGGAGTTTGAGCACGGCGGCTACAGCGACGCCTCCCCCGAGGGCGAGGCCAAGGTCGAGTTCGCCTACCTGGACTTCCTGATCACCAGGGCCTTCAACGTGCGGGCCGGGCAGCTGCTCCTGCCGGTGGGGTTCATCAATGAGGGGCACGAGCCCCCGGCCTTCCTGGGCTCCCGGCGCCCCCTCGTGGAGCAGACCCTGATCCCCACCACCTGGCACGAGAACGGCGTGGGCCTCCACGGCGACCTGCCCGGCAGCTTCAGCTACCGGGTCTACCTGGTGAACGGTATGAACGCGGAGAAGTTCAGCGCCGCAGGCATCCAGGGCGGCCGCCAGTTCGGCAAGGAGGCCAAGGCCCAGAGCCTAGCCTGGACCGGCCGCCTGGACTGGTCCCCCCTGGTGGGCACCACCGCGGGCCTGAGTTTCTACACGGGCAACAGCAACCAGAGCGGTATGGGCGAGGCCCTGACCACGACCCTCTGGGACCTCCACGCGGAATACCGGAACCGCGGCCTGCAGCTGCGCGGCCTCTACACCCGCACCACCCTCAGCGCTCCCTATCTCGCCCAGCTGGGCGCTGCGGACCCCGCCCGGGCGAGCGGCACGCGCCAGTGGGGCGGCTACCTGGAGGCTGGCTACGACCTGCTCTCCGGCCGGCAGGCGCTCATCCCCTTTGTCCGCTGGGAGCGCCTGAACACCCAGGCCGAGGTGGTGCAGGGTGTGCTCCCCACCGGGGCCTTCGACCAGAGCGTCCTCACCGTGGGACTGAACTGGAAGCCCATTCCCAACGTGGCCCTGAAGGGCGATTTCCAGCGCCTTGAAAACCAGGCGCGGACCGGCCAGAACCAGACGAACCTCGCCCTCGGCTTCTACTTCTGAGGTGACCATGAACCTTCAGCGCATCCTCAGGCCAGCAGCGGTCCTGCTGCTCGCAGGCACCGGGCTGGGGGCGGCGCTGCCCACCACCCCGCAGGCCCTCGCGCTCGCCTTCCCGGGCGCGGAGTGGACCCGGAAGGAGCACTGGCTCACGGAGCCGCAGGCGCAGCAGGTGCAGGCGCTGGCGGGGACCGCCCCGGCGGGGCTGTGGCAGGTCTCCTACGAGGCCCGCGGGGGCGGACAGCTGCTGGGCGTGGCCTACCTCGACACCCACCGGGTCCGGACCCTGCCGGAGACGGTCCTCGTGGTGATCAGCGCGGCCGGCCGGATCCAGCGGGTGGAGGTCCTCGCCTTCCGGGAACCCCAGGAATACCTCGCCAAGGAGGCCTGGGTGCGCCAGTTCGACGGGAAGCCGCTGGATGCCCAGCTCTCCCTCAAGGGGGCCATCCGCCCGCTGTCGGGCAGCACCCTAACGGCCCACGCCCTCACCGACGCGGCCCGGCGGATGCTGGCGCTGCACCAGGTGCTCCACGGGGCTGCCAAGTGACCGCCCTGGAGCGGTGGAGCCTGCACCTGGGCGCCCTCCTGACGGCCCTCAGCGGCCTGGCCACCGGGTGGCTGCGGTATTTCGGCCGGGTGGCGGGCGAGTTCGGCCCGGAGCCCCATCCGCTGCAGGGCCTGGCGCAGCACCTCCATGTGCTCGCGGCGCCCTTGCTCCTGTTTGCCCTCGGCATGGCCGTGCGGGGGCACCTCGCCGCGAAGCTGCGGGCGGGCGCCGAGCGCCGCCCCACGGGGCTGAGCCTGGGCCTCTTGATCCTCCCCATGGTGGCCTCCGGCTACCTGCTGCAGGTGGCCGTAGTCCCGGGGTGGCGCCTCGCCTGGGCCTGGGTGCATGGCCCCGCCAGCGTCCTCTTCCTGCTGGCCTACCTCGGGCATGGCCTCAGGACGGCCATCCTGGGCCGCTCACGGGGCGGGCTCGATGGTGACGCCCCTTTCCGCCTTCAGGAGGACCTCCCGAACCAGCAGGGTCGCGTCTTCCAGCGTGAGCTGCTGGCCCCAGGCGGGCATGGTGTAGCCGAACAGGATGCCCCGCCGGATGGTCCGGCTCATGGAGCGGATCTCCCGGTCCGTGGCTGGTCCGCTCAGGGTGCGCGATTCCAGGGCCACCTTCGTGAAATCCAGGCCGCCCAGCCGCTGACCGTCGGGGCCCTGGGCGGAGCCGTCCAGGCCATGGCAGCGGGTGCAGTGCTGCTGGAAGAAGGTCTTCAGCTCGGGGACGGAGCGGCCCTTCACCTCCGGGGCCTGTCCCGCCAGGGGCAGCCAGGCGGACCCCAGGGCGAGCACTCCGAGGGCGGCCCAGCGGGGAAGGCGGGCGGCATCGTGCAGGCAGGTGATGAGTGGCATGGGCACGCCTCCAGGTTCAGGGAGCGCCCGCTTGGTTGCGGGACTCCGCAGGGATAGGGTCGCCTGCTGAGCCGACGGCGATAGATCCGGTTGGCAGATGGCATACCCTCCGCTCGGGCCGCCCAGGTGGCTCAGAGGTGGCGGCTGCCGGTGTCCTTCAGTGCGAGGGCCATGCGCGTGCAGGCCTCGTTCTGCTCCTCGACCGTGTGGGCGGCGAAGCCCAGGCAGATGTGGGGCCGCTGCTTGCGGTGGAAGTCATAGAGGGAGCCGGGATAGAAGACCACGCCGCGGGCGAGGCAGCGCTGGGTCCAGGCCTCGAGAGGCACCTCGTCGGCCACGCGGACCCAGAGGGAGAGACCTTCCCGGGGGTTCTTCACCGTGAGGGCGGGATGGAGGTGCAGCAGCAGACGGTCCACCATGGTGTCCCGACGCTCGTCCGTGAGCTTGCGGATGCGCCGGAGGTGCCGCACGATCTCGCCGTCCCGCAGGGTCTCCTCGATGGTGGCTTCCTGCACCAGGTTGCCGGGCCAGTCCACGAGCTGCCGCTGCTGGGCCAGGGCCTTGATGAGGCTCGACTCGCCGGCCAGGAAGCCCACCTGCAGCCCCGGGGCGAGGATCTGCTCGAAGCTGCCGAAGTAGAGCACCCGGCCGTGGGGATCCTCGCTGGCCAGCGGCAGGCTGGGGTTCTTCTCCCGGTGGAAGCCCAGGATGGGATCGCCCTCCAGGATGCGGAACCCATGGACCCGGGACAGCTCGAGCAGCCGCTTGCGCCGGGCGGGGTCCAGCACCACCTGGGTCGGGTGCTGCGGACTGGCGGTGACGTAGAGGAGGCGGATGGGCTCCTGGATGAGCAGGGCCTCGAAGGCCTCCACGTCCAGGCCGTAGGCATCCACGGGGACCGGAAAGAGCCGGGCCCCGGCGGACCGGAAGGCCTCGGCCACCCGGAACCAGCCGGGATCCTCGACGGCCACGGCGTCCCCCGGCGCGAAGAGCACGCGGGAGACCAGGTTGAGCGTGCTCATCAGGCCCCGGGTGAGGAGCAGGTTGCCGGCCTCGACCGACAGCCCGCGCATATCCCGGAGCATCTTGCTGAGCGAGTTGCGGAGATCCAGGAGGCCCCGAGGATCCCAGCCGGGCTGCAGCAGGCGCTCCGGATGGAGCTTCAGGATCCGGCCATAGGCCCGGTGGATGGCCTCGGTCGGCGCGAGCCGCAGGTCAGTGGCATCCGGGATGAGCTGGAAGGACGACAGGGCCGGGGCGCCGGGCTGGAAGAAGGGCTCGCTGGGAGGCGTGGGCCGCTTCCACGAGGCCGAGTCCTGGGCGGAGATGCCGACGGGGGCATTGAGGACGAAGGGGCGCTTCCGGGAAACGAAGGTGCCCCGGTCCGGGGCCACTTCGATCCAGCCTTCGGCTTCCAGTTCCTTGTAGGCGGTCAGGGCGGTGTTGCGGTTGACGCCCAGGAGCTCCACCATCGCGCGGGTCCCGGGGAGGGCATCGCCGGGCTGGAAGCGCCCGCTGCGGATGCCCTCCTCCAGGGCCTTCACCAGCTGCAGATACAGGGGCTCGGGCCGGGTGCGGTCAAGCGCGATGGCGAGGTCCCAGTTGGCCAAGTGGAGTCTCCAGTGTGGGGATCAGAATTGAGCCCTACCGTAATCATGTCAAGACAACCTTCTTCAGTAGCCCGAGCCGACGGTTACGCCGCCACCCGTGTAGGGAGCGCCGTAGCTGATGGTGGCAAACAATCCGTGGGACTCTGCCTGCGGACCGGCCGTGACGTAGAGCTGGCGGGAGCTCCCGGCCGATGCGTCGTTGCCGAAGCTCAGGGCCCAGAGTCCGGGGATGGCCAGGGGCGCGTTGTTGGCATCGGAGAGCTGGCCCAGCTGGGCGCCCGTGGTGGCGTCGAAGGCGGTGATGTGGCCGTCGCCGAAGTTGCCCACAAGCAGGGCCCCGCCGAAGGCACCGAAGCCTGCGGGCGCGATGGCCAGGCCCCAGGGTGCATTCAGGGCGCCGCCGGAGGCGATGCGCCGGACGAAAGTTCCATCGAGGCTGAAGACGCTGACGTAGCCGAGGCCAGCGCCTGGCGTCTCCCGCAGGGCGGCGGGGGCATGCTGGGCGTAGGTCACGTAGAGGTTGCCCGCCAGCACCTGGACGTTGTAGGGGGAGAACCCGGCGGGCAGGGTGGGATCCACGAAGGCGGCGGTCCCCAGGCTGATCGGTGCGTAGGTGGCATCGAACACATCAACCGTGCCCGAAGCCAGGTTTGCGGCGAACAGGTAGGTGGTGGTCCCCACGGCGCCCTGCGCCAGGCCTGTGTAGATGGCGGCGGAGGGTGAGTTGTCCACCCGCCGGGTCATGGTGGTGCCGGCGCTCCAGCCGCAGATGCAGCCTTCCAGCGAGGCCACGATGAACTCGTCGCCAGCGAAGGCGGCGGCGCCGTTGAACACCATGCCCGTGGGGCCAGCCATGACGTGGGCCGGGAGCATGGGGACGGAGACGACGACGGGAACCGCGGGCTTATTGCCCAGCCCGTCATACACGGTCGAGGTGGCGGAGCCCTGGTTGGCCACCCAGAAGTCAGTGCTGGGGCCGTAGGCGAGCCCCCAGGCGTTCACCAGGTTGGCATCTGTGGTGGCCGCCCCAGCGGAAGCCTGGTCGGACACCAGGCCGGTGATCTGGAAGGCGGTGGGCGGCAGAGTCGGCGCGGGGGTCGGGTTGCCGCTGGAGGATCCACTTCCTCCGCAGGCAACCAGGGAGAGCAGCAGACCGGCGACGCCGGCCCGGGCGGTGGTGAGGGACCGCGGCCCCTGAGCGGCTCCGGGCGTGGTCATGCGATTCGTGGGATGGGTCATGGAATCCTCCAGCTCGACGGGGCGAGCAAAATCCTGGGTTGGGCCCCGGGATCGCTCCCGGTAGTGCCAGAGTCGCCCTCTGGGAAACCCTCACCAGATCCGGTTTTCAGAAGACTTACCCTCCGGTGGGGTCCGGTCCCGCTTTCGCCTCGGCGCCCCACTCGGCTACCATCCACAAGCGTTTCCCTGCCCGGAGCCTGATGTCGTTCTGTCACTGGATTTTCCCCCTGCTTGCCGCGTCTGCCATCGGCCAGGAGGCCGCGCCTTTTCCTCCGGAGCGGGTAGTGCCCTGGACGCCCGCCTGGGAGCTGACGCTCCGCGCCGATCGGTTCTCCGACCCGGTGGATACCGGGGACAGCTTTCGCCGCGCCGCGGCCCAGCTGCGGCTCCGCTGGACCTGGGAGCTGGACTCCGTGCGGTTCGTGGCCGGCACGCGCTCGGCGGTGGGCACTGATGGCAACCAGTTCAACGCGGCCCGCTGGGACCAGCAGGACTCCAACGGGACCCAGGCGGATGTGCTCCGGGGCGAGGTCTCCTGGGTCAGCCCGGGCGCCTTCAGCAGCCTGAGCCTGGGCCTGCAGGAAAGTGGCCTGCTGGTTTCCCAGGCCCTGTGGGACCGGGACCTGCGCTTCGTGGGCGCGGGGGGCATGGCGGGCTTCCGCAGCGCGAACGGGCTGGTCCAGGAGGCCGGCCTGCGGGTGGCCGCCGGCCGAGTCCGGAACGTGCTCGGCGGGCGGATGGACCTGGCCGCGGGCCAGGCGGTCCTGAAGCTGGACACCGGGCCCTGGTCCTGGACCGCCCACGCGGGGCGCTGGGATCTGGCCTGGGATCCGGGCATCGAGCGGCTGCGGCGGTTGCCCGGGCACAGCCCGACGGAACGCCAGCGGCTGGCAATCGATGCCCTCGGGGCCGGGGTCCGCTGGCACACGGTGGTGCCCCTCGAAGCCAAGTGGTTCGGCTCCAAGAACCGGGAGAGCGGGGAGTCCAGCGAGGAGGTGCAGGCGATCCTCGGCAGCCGGGAGCGACCTTACTGGCCCCAGCTCTCCTACATCTGGCAGCGGCTCTCCTCCACGGGCACCCTCTATCCCGTCAACGGCGACGAGTGGTGGTTCTATCGCCGGGCCCAGGGCCACCGGGTGGAGCTGGCCGTGCCCCTCCAGGGGCAGTGGAGCGTCTCGCTGGTCTACCTCGACCAGCGGTCGGAGGGCGACAGCTACCAGGTCACCCGCAAGCTGCTGACCCTGGTCCGGCGGTTCTAGTACTCGCGGTCATCCGCCAGGGGGGCGTAGTCCCGGCCGAACTTGTTCTTGTGGGGCTCGACCACGGGCTGGCTCGCCTCCAGGTCCCAGGCGCCTTCGGTGGTTCCGGCCCCGACCTTGACCATCCAGGTGCGCTCGCCGGACTCGGGGTGCCAGAGGCGCAGGCGGTAGGTGCCGGCGGGCACCTGGTCGAAGGACACGCCCGCCTTGCCATCCAGCACCTGGGCGAACGGCGTGGTCACCACCCACACGAAGGCGTTCATCTGGTGGTGGACGTTGCAGTAGAGCTTCACGAGTCCGGGCATCGCCACCTTCACCCGGGGGGCCTCTCCAGGCCGGTAGTGGCCGGTGTCGAAGCGGTTGCCGGGGGTCACGCTGAACATGTTGTGGAGGATGTGGTCCAGGTTGGGGAAGGTGATCTCGGTTCCTGGCGTGGCGAGGGTGACCCGGGGCAGGAACTGCTTGCCCAGGGTGCGGATGGTGACGGGCTTCGACGGCCCCGCCGTCGGTACGGGCGCGTCGATGGGCTCCAGGATGGCCACGCAGTCCCGCAGGGAAGCGCGCACCCGGCCGTCCCGGTCGTGGATCCGCACCGGGCCCTGGACACTGCCAGCGCCCAGCGGCGCCATCAGCGCGAGCATGGGTAGGATCAGTGAAAAGTGTCGAAACATGCTTTGCATCCAGGGTAGATTCGAAGCAAGTATACCGATCAATCCGAGGATGCCCATGACGCCAACCGTGAAGTGGTACCAGACGCTGGCATGGACCTTCTTCATCCGGCAGGCTGCCGCCATCCTGGCTCTCATGTCGGTCATCCTTTGGGTCGCCTACAGCGAGGCCGAGCGGGGCGCGCGGTCCACGGCCAGCGCCAGCCTCACCGCCGGGGGCTACGTCCTCGACCGCGCCTTCGAGCAGCAGGGCCGGTCCATGGATGCCGGTCTCGAAGTCTTCACGCAGTACTCAGGCAACGTGGCCCTGATCGAGCATGCCGCCGAGGCCGGGGCCTCGTCCAGCCTCGCCGACACCCTGGTGGAGAACCTCCCCCGGCTGGGGGCCGAGCTTGCCGTCGTGGTGGGGCGGGAGGGCGCGGTGCTCGCCAGCAGCGCCAAGGGGGCCCGGGCGGCGTTGCCGGAGGTGGGCATTCTCCAGATGGCCCTGGCTCCGGAGGAGGCCCGCGCCCAGGGGTTTCCTGGCCCGCTCTACCGGGGCTTCCTGCGGGTGGACTGGGGGGAGCGGCCCGGGATCTACCACGCCGTGGCGCGCACGCTGAAGTCTCCGGGCGGCAAGCCCCTCGGGGCGATGCTGGTCGGCTCCCGGATCGATGACCGCGCTTCCGCGGACCTGCGCCGTCTGGCCATCGCGGGCCCCCAGAAGGGCGATCCCTCGGCCCACCTGGCGATCCTCAGCCAGTTCCGGACCCTGGGGGCCACCCTGCCCAGCGCCGGGGCGCTGGACCGCCTGCTGGCGCGGGATCCTGCCGTGCTCGCGGTGCGGGCCCAGGTGCTCGACGGTCTGCGCTCGAATGTGCTGCCGGTGCAGGTGGGTGACACGAAGTATCTGGGGATGGTCTCACCGCTCCGGGGGGTGAACGCCCTGGACCTGGAGATGGCGGAGGTGCTCCTGATGCCCGTGGACCCGCTGCTTGCGCCCTTCCGAAACCTGCAGAAAGCGATCCTGGTCGTGGGCATCCTGGGCCTGTTGGGGGCGCTGGGCCTCAGCCTACGTTCTGCGCGAAAGGTCACGGCTCCGCTGAAGGCACTGGCCACGGCCTCGGAGGCGCTGGCGAAGGGGGAGCCGGCGGTGGCGCTGGACATCGCCCCCACGGGCGACGAGGTCGGCATCCTGACCCGGACGTTCAAGACCATGCTGGCTGAGCTGCGGGCCAAGGATGACCTGCTCGCCCTGCTGGACCTGGCCCGCCGGGGCCCGGAAGAGCCGGTGCCTGCGGTCCTGCCGATGAGCTTTCATCCCTCGCTCACTTCCGCCGGGAGGGATCCCTACCTGGATGGGATCACGCACGCAGTCCAGATGATCTCCGGCCCTGCGGGTAAGGAAGCACTGCCTTCGATCCTCCAGGTCGGGGAGACCTTCGCCGGCCGCTATCGCGTGGAGGCCATTCTCGGCAGCGGCGGCATGGGCGTGGTGCTGAAGGTCCGGGATCTCCACCTGGACGAGGATGTGGCCCTGAAGGTGGTCCGCGCGGAGTATGCCTCCAATCCGGAGTTCCTGGATCTGCTCAAGCAGGAGATCCGCCTGGCCCGCCGGATCACCCACCGCTACGTCCTCCGGACCCATGACTTCGGGGAGGCTGACGGCATCCCCTTCGTGACCATGGAGTTCCTGAAGGGCGTCACGCTGCGCAGCCTCCTGGATGGCCGGGGCCGCCTGCCGCTGCCGCTGGTGCTCCGGATCACGCGGCAGGTGGCCGAGGGGCTGGAGGCGGCCCATGGGGTCGGCGTGGTCCACCGGGACATCAAGCCCGCGAACGTCCTCTTCGATGTGCGGGGCGACGCCAAGATCATGGACTTCGGCCTGGCCGCGCCCGTCGCGGGCGTGAGCACCATCGGCGTGGGGAACCTGGTCGGCTCTCCGCGCTACATGGCCCCGGAGCAGATCCGTGGCGACCGGGTGGACGCCCGCGCCGACCTCTATGCCCTGGGGATCATGCTCTTCGAGCTCTGTTCGGGGCTGCCCCCCTTCGACGACCCCCGGATCGAGGACCTGCTCAACCTGCACCTGGCGGCAGCGCCGCCGTCCCTGCTGGAGATCGCCCCGGAGCTGCCCCTGGACCTGGGTGCCCTCGTGCGGCGCCTGATGGCGAAACGGCCCGAGGACCGGCCGCAGTCCGCAGCCGAGGTCGCGGAGATCCTTAAGCTGCTGGCCGCAGGCGGCAACTCCTCGCGGCTCTGAGACCCCTGTCCAGTGCCGACCCGGAGGGGTGGCATTCGCGCAACCGGATCTGGTTGGGGTGACCTTCAGGGGGGATGGTTGGCCATGCCCGGGCCGCGGTGTCCCGGGCGTTGCCTGCCGAAGGAGGAGCCATGTCCCCACGCGAAGCCCCCGCAGGTTCGCAAACGGACCTCGAGATGGACCGCCGGCTCTTCTGCCTGAGTTCCCTGACCGCCGGCTTGGCCATGGCCTGTGGCGGTGGGGGTGACGCAGTCCCGGCCCCTGCGGCCCCCGCCGTAGTGGGGGGGCCCTTGAGCACCACGGATACCAAGGTCCTCCTGCTGGCCACCCCGGAGGGCACCGTCCGGGACTACCGCAACCTGGGGAATTTCTTTCTCATCCGAGACGCCACGGGCATCTACGCCATGACGGCCGTCTGCACCCACCTGGGCTGCACCGTGGGCCTGCCCAACGGCAGCCTGATCCTCTGCCCCTGCCATGGCAGCCAGTACAACCTGGGCGGCGGCAATGTGGTGGGACCCGCCACGCTGCCCCTGGTGCACTTCTCCGTGGCCGAGGCCAGCCCCGGGGGCGTTCTCGTGGTGAACACCGCGCAGACCGTGCCGGCCTCCACGCGCCTGACCTAAACCAGCCGCCGCGGCGGTTTTCACAAGATAAGGAGCAGTCATGGGCAATCTGAAAAGACCCGAAGCCCCAGGCGAGCGGCCCTGGACCCCTGTGTCTGACGTGGAGCAACTGAGCCAGACCGCTGAGGCCTGGCGCGGCCTGCTCCCGCGGGACCCGCTCGCAAACCGCCGGTTCCTGGACCGGTTCGCCATCTACCTGGTGAAGCATTTCCGCGCCGAGGAGACCCGGTTGGAGCGGCTCCGCGACTCGGGCCTCTCCTGGCACCGGGGGGAGCACCGCAGGCTGGTGCGGCGGATCTGGGAGCTGATGTCGGACGAGGCCCTCGGCCTCGACATGACGGAGCCCATCCAGGGGTTCCTGGAGGCCTGGCGGGCCCACCAGGAGGCCGCCGCCTACCGCCCTGGTGCGCCGGAGTCTTCCAGCCACCACTGAACTGCACACGCTCAAACGACATCAGAGGGGCCCGCCTGATCCAGGCGGGCCCCTTTTTTTGGGTTCCTCGCGCTTTACCGGGGAAGGCGACTCTGGTTTTCGCCAAGTCCCGGCTCCGAAACCTGGCTAAGCACCAGAAACAGATCGTCACCCAGGCGCCACGACATGGACCGTACCTGCGGAGCACCTGCGCCTGCGCCGCAGCGCAAGAACATCAGGCGAAGGGAACCCTTCTCGCCATCGGGGTGGCTATCCCCTTCATCCCCTTAATCCCTGTTTCTTATTGCTTT
>CAIRAS010000110.1 GCA_903876615.1 uncultured Holophagaceae bacterium | reverse complement strand
TCAAGTCCAACCCCGTGGACATCCGGCCCTTCTTCCACCAGCACGTGCGGCGCGGCTTCGAGACCGTGGTGCTCACCAGTGCCACCCTGCGGGACGGCCGCGGCTTCAACGGCCTGGGCCTGCGCCTGGGCTTCACCCGGCCCGAGGTGGCGGCCGCGGAGCACGTGGAGAGCCCCTTCGACTTCGAGGCCCAGGGCCTGCTCTTCGTGCCGCCGGGTCTGCCGGAGCGCCGCGCCGGCGGCGGCGGCGTGGGCGACCCCGCCTGGGTGGAAGCCTCCCAGGCCGCCATGGAGCGCCTGCTGCGGGCCAGCCGGGGGCGGGCCCTGGTGCTGTTCACCAGCCGCAAGATGCTGGCCACCTTCCGGCCCCGGCTGGAGGAAGCGCTGCCGGAGCTGACTTTCTTCGTGCAAGGTGACGGCCTCTCGCGCACCCAGCTGCTGGACCGCTTCCGCACCACGCCCTCGGCGGTGCTGCTGGGCCTCGCCAGCTTCTGGCAGGGGGTGGACATGCCCGGCGAGGCGCTCAGCCTGGTGATCGTGTCCGCGCTGCCCTTCTCGCCGCCGGACGATCCCGTGCTGCAGGCCCGCATCCGCGAGGCCGATGCGCTGCGCGAGGGCCTCGGCTTCATCGGCATCCAGGTGCCACAGATGACGCTGAAGCTGAAGCAGGGCATCGGCCGCCTCATCCGCACCCGCACGGACAGGGGCGTGGTGGCGGTGCTGGACCCGCGCCTGATGCTGCCCAGCGAGGACCGCCTGGGCAAGCGCTACGCCGCCCAGGTCCGCGCCGCCCTGCCGCCCTTCCCCGTGACCCGCGACTGGGACCGCGTCGAGGCCTTCCTGCACGAGCTGTGAGCGCACCCTGCCGACAGGAATGTCCAGCTCAGAGGACGCCGAGAAAAGCAAAAGCGGTTAACCGCAAAGAACACAAAGGGCACAAAGAAGGGCAGGGGTGGGGGGCCTCGCCAGCTTTCTGGAAGTGCGTTTTTGGACGGGGATAAGAGGGATGGACGGGGATGAAAAGCAGCCGCTGAACCTCCTGGCCCGCGCTCTTGTCCTTATCCCCGTTCATCCCTCTTATCCCCGTCAAAAGGCTTTTCCTTGTGCCCTGCCCTGAAAATAGCCGGACCAGTGTTGGATGGGCAGGAAGGGCAACAACGCGTAATAGATTCTTTGCCGGTGATTTCAGTGATGGATTGTGGCTGGCTCTGCATGGGCCCGCCGGAGGCGGCTTCCGGCTGTGCCGGAAGTCATCCAGGGGTGTCGCCGCCGCGCCCCCCAAGAGGCGCGGCAGCGGCACCCCTGGATAGAGCCCATGCTCAGGTGCGGCCCCAGGCTTTTCTTTGTGCCCCTTTGTGCCCTTTGTGGTTAATCCTTCAGTTGTCTTTATCGGTGTTTATCAGCTTTTCTCGGTGTTCATCGGTGGCTGCTTTTTGTTTACCTGGGGCACTCAATGCGCCGGGTGTGGTGGTGGCGGGGGCGGCGGCATGGGGGTTCCACCCTTGGTCTCTTTTGGCGCGGCGCTCAGGGCTTTCTGCAGCTGATTGAGCCGCGCCTGCAGCAGCTTCAGCTCGGCCTGCAGGGCGGCTACCTCGGCCTGGAGCACGGCGTGGTCCGGCGGCAGGTGCCCGGGAGCGCGGGGGCCGACGGGGGGCGGACCCCAGGGCAGGCCCAGACCGGGGTGAGGGCCCATGCCAGGGTGGTGACCCATGCCCGGGTGCCCCATGGGTGGGTGCCCCATGGCAGCGTGGCCCATGGGACCGCAGTCGCCGCAGCCCTCGGGCCCGTCGCCCTCGGTGACGATCTTCAGGTGCTTCTCGACGGTCTCCCCGCCGTTCCCTTCGCGGTGGATGAACACCGTGGCGGGGCCGTCGCCAGTGCCCTTCAGGACTTCCACGCGAACCTTCCTGCCCTCGGGGCCGCCCGGAGCCGGATGCCCGGCGTGCCCCGGCGCGCCCTCGAGGTGCTGGCGGTGGACCTCGATCACGCGACCCTTCCCGCCCTCAGGGTTGTTCTTCGCGACGCCCCGAATCACCTCCCGCAGCCAGGCCTCGGCCTCGGCATCCAGGGGCTGCTCCTGGCCACCCACGGTGTAGCTTCGCTTCTCGGCGGTGGCCACATAGCGTCGGACCTTCCCGGCCTGCTCCTCCTTGACGATGAAGCTGCCGTCCCCGCTGACGGTGACGGGCTGCGGGGCGGCGGCGTCCAGCTTCACGTCGCCCTTCAGGGTCACCTCCCGCTTGCGGTTGTCCTCTACCACGCGGGTGAGCACGGTCTTCCCGGCCGGCTTGCCCTCTTCAGAGGGGAGACCCGCCGCGCCCAGCAGGGACAGCGTGCCCAGGGCCAGCAGGGCGGCGCGGGCGGCGGGGGGGAGGGTGTGGGGTCGGGGGTGCATGGTCGCTCCAGAGCTCGGGGGCCGTCCGCAGAGAAGCGGGTCGTGGGGCCCCTGAAAAAGGTAGTCCAGACGCCCGGTGGACACCACCGCCATGATGGAACAGGCCGACCAGCGCCCGCCCTGGGCCCTGGTTGAGCCGCCGGGAATCCCGCATGCGCCTGGTCCTTGCCGCCATTCATCTCGAAGCCTCGCCCCGGGCCGTGCCGCTGGGCCCGGCCATGCTGGCCTCGGCGCTGAAGCGGGCGCACTCCGACACCGTACAGACCAAGGTCCTGGACCTCTTCCTGCAGCAGTCTGCGAGTGAGTGCGCGGACCAGATCCTGGCCTCGGACCCCGATGGCGTGGGCTTCTCCCTCTACGTCTGGAACCGCGCCCTTGGCCGGGAGATCGCCGGGATCCTGCGCGCCCGCAAGCCGTTGCTGCTGCTCTTCGCCGGGGGTGCCGAGGCCTCGGCAGATCCCGCGGGCATGCTGGCCGAGGGGTGGCTGGACCTGGTCCTGCCGGGCGAAGGTGAGGAGCTCCTCGTCTCGGTGGTGGGCGCCCTCCTGCGGGGCGAGCCCCTGGACGCCGTGCGGCGCACCATCCGGCCCGGCCTGGTGCAGGACCTGGGCAGCCTGCCCTCGCCCTACCTGGATGGCACCCTGGACCCGTCGGCCTACACCGGCATGCTCTGGGAGCTCTCCCGGGGCTGCCCCTTCCGCTGCGACTTCTGCTTCGAGTCCCGGGGCACCGCGGGCACCCGGCGCGTCCCCATGGACCGCGTACAGGCGGAGCTGCGGCACTTCGAGGCCTGTGGCGTCAGCCAGGTCTTCGTGCTGGATCCCACCTTCAACTTCGACCAGCGCCAGGCCAAGGCCATCCTCCGCCTCATCGCCGCCGAGGCCCCGGCCATCCACTTCTTCTTCGAG
>CAIRAS010000109.1 GCA_903876615.1 uncultured Holophagaceae bacterium | reverse complement strand
GGGTCCACACCCTGCCGGACCACGTCTTCTTCGACCACCGGCCCCACGTGAACGCGGGCATCGCCTGCCAGAGCTGCCATGGCGAGGTCCAGACCATGAAGGTGATCACCCGCGAGATGGGCATGCGCATGGGCAACTGCCTGGCCTGCCATCGCGATCCCCACGCGGCGCTGCCGCCGGGTTCCAAGATCACCCGGGGCGCCGAGCACTGCGCCGCCTGCCACCGCTAGGACCCAGGGGAGACCGACCATGGCCGATGCCGACCGCAAACCCCTTCTCGACCGGGCCGCCGCCCTGCTGGCAGGCCCCTTCCTGCTGGGCCGCCAGGCCCTGAGCCTGGTCTTTTCATCTGACCGGGAGATCCCGTCGGAGACGCCTTCCCTGGCCCTCCAGCGGATTCCTGTTACGCCCCCCGAACATGCCATCAAGCGCCGTGGATGACCCGATGAAGACCCGACTCCCCGATCATGGCCCCGTGGAAGCGCCCCGGTTCTGGCGCACGCTGGAAGAGCGCGTGGAAACACCGGAGGCCCGCCAGGCCGCCCACGATGAGTTCCTGCCGGGCGCCGTCCCGGCCTACGACGATGTCCACGGCCTGCCCCCTCAGAGCGGGGTATCGCGCCGCGACTTCCTGGGGCTGGTCAGCGCGGCTGCCGCCCTGGCCGCCACCGTCGGCTGTGACCGCAAGGGCCAGGGCACTGTGGTGCCCTATACCAAGCGCCCCGTGGAAGTGACTCCGGGCGTGGCCAACTACTACGCCAGCGCCTTCCAGGAAGGCCGCCGGGTCTACCCCGTCCTGGTCAAGACCCGGGAAGGCCGGCCCATCCACCTGACGGGCAATGACGAGCACCCCGGCGTGAAGGGCAAGACCAGCCCCCGCGCCATGGCCGATGTCCTGCGGCTCTACGATCCCGATCGGCTGCGCGCCCCCAAGGCCGAGGGCCGCACCACCGGCTGGACCGAGGCCGAGGCCCGGCTCCACGGGGCCCTGCAGGCCGCCAAGGCCACTGGCAAGCCCGTGCTGCTGCTCTCGGGCGCCGTGGCCTCTCCCACCCGGAAGGCCCTGCTGGCCGATCTGAAGGCCACCCTGCCGACCCTGGAGCACCTGGCCTACGAGCCCGCTGCCGGGGACGCCGCCGAGGTGGCCGCCCGCGCCAGCTACGGCCAGAGCGTGGCGATCCAGCCCCGCCTGGCCAAGGCCAAGGTGATCCTGTCCCTGGGCGCGGACTTCCTCAACGGCGAGGACCCTGAAACCCTGGCCGCCTGGGGCGCCCAGCGCCGCCTGAAGCACGCCAAGGAGCCCATCAACCGCCTCTGGGTGCTGGAAGGTCCCCTGACCCTGACGGGCACCAACGCCGACCACCGCTATCCCGTGGCGCCCTCGCGCCTGGCGGCCCTGGCCTTCACCCTGGCCCGGGAGCTGGCCGCCAAGGGCCTGCCACTCCCTGCCGGGACGGATCTGTCGGCCCTGGCCGCCGGGTTCCCCGAAGGTGCCGAGGTGCCCGCCCAGGCCTGGGCGAACCTGGTGCAGGACCTTCGTCACGCGGGCCGCAGCGCCGTGGTGCTCTGTGGCGCCCAGATGCCCGCCGAAGCCCACCAGGCCGCCCACCTGCTCAACGCCATCCTCGGCTCCGAGGCCGTGGCCCTGAGCCCCGCCGAGCCCCTGGCCACCATCAAGGATATCGAGGCTGCCGTCCAGGGCATGGCCGCGGGCCGCTACGCCGCCGCGATCTTCTGGGACGTGAACCCCGCCTTCACCTATGCCCGGGCCACCGCCTGGAAGGAGGCCCTGACCAAGGTGCCCCTGCGGGCCTGGATCGGCCTGATGGAAGACGAGACCGCCGCCCAGTGCCAGCTGCTCCTCCCGGAGAACCACTGGCTGGAGAGCTGGGGCGACTACAGCACCCCCGGCGCCGCAGTGCTCCAGCAGCCCACAGTCGGCACCCTCTATGACACCCGCCAGGGCGAGGATGTCCTGCTGGGTGCCCTCAAGGCCCTGGGCGCTGCCCCGGCCGCGG
>CAIRAS010000108.1 GCA_903876615.1 uncultured Holophagaceae bacterium | reverse complement strand
TACCAGGTGGCCGAGGACAGCCGCCGCGGCGACCGCACCCTGGTGATCAAGGTGGGGGTGGGTCGCAGCCTGGTCCTGGCGCTGCTGGCGGCCTTGCTGGCCCACGTCTGCTTTATCGCCGCCGTGAAGACCATGGGCCGCTCGCCACTGCTGCTGGGCCTCTCCCTCTTCGGCTGGCTGGCAGTCTTGGTGCCTTGGCTCCGGGGCTGGCGCACCTGGACGGATCACCAGCATGAGCAGGGCATGTACTGGGGCCTGGGCGCCTGGGCCGTGACCGACCTCAGTCTGCTGGCCCTGCTCTGGCCCTAGGCGGGTGCTGCTCCAGGTGGGACTTTCCAGCAAATCCACTTAGGTTTTTTCCCACTGCTTCCGATAGACTATGAAGGACAACAACCTGCGTTTTTTTCCGGAGTCGGCATGACGTTCAACCTGGGAGTGCGGATCTGCGGCCTGGCCTTGGCGGGGATCAGCTTCCTCCAGGCCGGAGCCCCCCGCGCCCAGAGCGGCCAGCTGCTGCTGAAGTCCGCCTCGGCCCTGGTGCTCGACCAGGCCACCGGCCAGACCCTGCTGGAAAAGCATGCTGGCGCGGTGCTGCCCATCGCCTCCATCACCAAGCTCATGACGGCCATGGTGCTGCTGGATGCCCGCCTGGATCCGCAGGAAACCCTCACCATCAGCAAGGACGACAAGGACGAGCTGCGGCACAGCAAGTCGCGGCTGCCCGTGGGCACGCGCCTCCCCCGGGAGCAGGCCCTCCTGCTGGCCCTGCTGGCCTCGGAGAACCGTGCGGCCCACGCCCTCGGGCGAACCTTTCCCGGTGGCCTGGCGGTCTTTGTCCAGGCCATGAACGCCAAAGCCCAGGCCCTGGGGCTCGTGGGCGCCCACTTCGTGGATCCCTCCGGCCTCTCCAGCGCCAACGTGGCCACCGCCCATGACCTGGCCCGCATCCTCGAGGCCGCCTACAAATATCCCGAGATCCGCGACTTCACCACCCGCCCGGACACCACCATCCTGGCCGGCCGTCGCCAGATCCAGTTCCCCAACACCAACGCGTTGGTACGCAACCCGCGCTGGACCATCGGGCTCTCCAAGACCGGCTACATCGAGGAGGCCGGCCGCTGCCTTGTCATGCAGGCCAGTCTGGCGAATCGCCCCGTGCTGATCATCCTGCTGGACTCCTGGGGCAAGTACACGCGCATCGGGGACGCCAACCGCATCAAGCAGTGGCTGGAAGCCCGCCTGGGCCCCAAGGGCTGAATCCGGTGCTCACCCCCAGCGTCGAGCCGCCCTTCCCTCTGAGCTGGGGCTTCTCCACCCGCCTGGACGAAGGCGGTGAGCTGCCTGCCCGCCGCCTCAACCAGGTGCACCGCTGCGGCGTCGTGGAAGCCAGCAACTCGGTGGTGGATGCCGATGGCCTGTGGACCACCCAACCGGGCCAGCGCATCGGCGTGCGGGTGGCGGACTGCGTGCCCATCCTGCTGGCGGGTCTCCTGCCCGGCGGCACCCCCTGGGTCGCAGCCCTCCATGCCGGTTGGCGCGGCGCCACGGGCCTGGGCGACACCTCGCCTGGCGGCGGCATCCTGCGGCGCGGCGTGGCCCGCTTCCGCGCCCTGGGCGGCGCTCCGGCGGCCCTGGCCTGGGCCTTCGGTCCCGCCATCCTGGCCTGCCACTTCGAGGTGGGTCCCGAGGTCATCGAGGCCGCGCGCCAGGATCCCGCCTGGCGAGAAGACCTCCAGGCCCCTGGCCCTGCCGGCAAGCCCCACCTGGACCTCCACGGCTTCCTGCGGGCCCAGGCCCTGGACCTGGGCCTGGACCCCGCCCAGGACGGCAGCGTGGCCCTCTGCACCGTCTGCCGCCCCGACCTGCTCTACTCCTACCGCCGCGGCGACACCCAGGGCCGCCAGTGGGGCTGGGTCGAGATCGGGTGAGCCCCGGCGATGCCGGGTATCCTGATGGACTGCCACAGGGACTCACCATGCTCAACATCACTGACATCCGCATCACCAAGGTCGAGGGCGACGACAAGCTGCGGGCCTTCGCGGCCCTGGTCTTCGACGACTGCTTCCTGGTGGGCGACCTGCGCGTGGTGGAAGGCGAGGACGGGTTCTTCGTGGCCATGCCCAGCCGCCGC
>CAIRAS010000107.1 GCA_903876615.1 uncultured Holophagaceae bacterium | reverse complement strand
GGGAGGCTCAGGATCTGGACCACCGGGAGGTCTACTCCGGCGAGCGGGCCACGGACAGCAAGCGGCGCCAGCGCCGGGCCGAGCGACTGGAGACCGGCATCGAGGCCCACGACGCCCAGGCTCTGCTCCGCCTCCCGGATCCGACGCCCTGGCTGCACCTCCCCGAGGCCACCCTGATCCAGCGCCACAGCCAGTGGGTGGACCTGGAGCTCGCCGACCACTCAATCCTCTGCGCCACCCTGGGGGGCAAGCTCAAGGGCGTCCACCTGGTCTGCGGAGACCGGGTGCGCTACGCCCCCATGCCCGTGGAGGCCACGGACGCCAAGCGGCCCCAGGGCCAGGTCGTGGCCGTGATGCCCCGGAAGTCGCTGCTCAAGCGGGGCGGCAGCGATGACCGCGAGCCCTGGCAGCTGATCTGCGCCAACGCCGACGAGCTGTGGATCTGCGCCGCCGTGGTGGACCCGCCCCTGCGGCCCGGCCTGCTGGAGCGGGCCCAGCTGCTGGCCCTGGACGCGGGCCTCACCTTTCGCGTCCTGATCACCAAGCGGGACCGGGCCGCCAAGAAGGACACCCTGCCCGAGCTGGACCCCCTGCGGGAGCAGGGCGTCGCCATCCATGAGACCTCGGCCCTGAAGGGCGAGGGCATCGAGCCTCTGCGCGCGCTGCTGCGGGACCGCGTGGTGGTGCTGCTGGGCCACAGCGGGGTCGGCAAGAGCACCCTGGTGAACGCCCTGCGGCCCGACTCGGTCCTGAAGACCGGCACCCTCACCAAGTTCGGCACCGGCAAGCAGACCACCACCGCGGCCCGCTGGCTGCCCCTGGCCCAGGCGGACGGCTCCGGCGGTGGCATCCTCGTGGACACACCCGGGATCCGCACCCTCAGCGTGCGGGGCTTCGACCGGGCCCTGCTGGCCCGGGTCTTTCCGGAGTTCCCCTCCGAGGTTCTGGAAGAGCCCTGCGCCTTCGATCCCGAGGACGACGAAACGCTGGACCGCCTGGAGCTGGCCTACCCGGAGCGCCTGCAGAGCCTCCAGCGGCTCTGGCTGGAGATGGAGACCCGCAACCCCAACCAGAACGTGTGGCGCTGATGCAGGACCGCATGCAGTCCGACTCCACGGCCCTGGCGCTGCTCTACCAGGCGATCTTCGGGTCCCTGTTCCCGCTGTTCCATGTCGCGGCCCGCACCTTCGCCCGCCGGGAGCGCGCCCACGACATCGCCGATCAGATCGCCAACGCGTTCCTGGCCCTGCGGCCCAAGTACCTGGATGCCATCCTGGGCAACACCGCCCGGGTGCTGGGCCGGAGTCCCAGCCATCCGGAGGTGGACCGGGTGTCCCGGGAGATGGTGCGCCAGCATGCCCGGGCCTGGGTGGACTTCTTCTATTTCGGCCAGCGGCCCGCCGAGGAGGCGCTGTCCCAGTTCGCCAGCATCGAGGGCCTGGAGCGCCTGGACGCAGCCATCGCCCAGGGCCGGGGGGTCATCCTGCTCACGGCCCACGCCGGCAACTACGAGCTGGGCGGCATCCTGCTCCGGACCCGGAACCTGAAGGTCCATGCGGTCTACAAGCCCGACCGCTTCGAAGCCGTGGAGCGGCTGCGGGAACAGCTGCGCGCCCAGGGCGGCGTGGTGGGGATCCCCGTGGACGGCGTGGGGTTCTCCACCCTGCCCCTGGTGAAGCTGCTGCGGGAGGGCGCCATGGTGGGCATGCAGGGGGACCGGGACTTCAGCCTGAACGGCCTGTCCATGCCCTTCTTCGGGCGAGAGGTGCCCTTCCCCCGGGGCCCCTGGGAGCTCTCAGCCATGACCGGAGCCCCCATCGTCACCTCGTTCTTCTACACGGACGAGGAGCGCCGGTTCCACGCCAGCTTCGGGGAGCCCCTCACCATCCAGGGCGGCCGGGGCGAGCGCATGGCCGCCATTGAAGCAGGTATGAGAACCTATGTAGCCGACCTGGAGGCCCTCCTCCGCCGGCACCCCAGCCAGTGGTACTGCTTCTATCCCTTCTGGGATGATCCGGCCCGACACGGGACTTGATCACGCCTGCCCCCCTGCCCCTGCGCCTTTCCCTCCCATCGTGGGATGATTGTTCCAAGCTCAGGGCTGACCGACCTGTCCCCTGTTCCTTCTAGGAGTTCGACCCATGCGCGTTTTCGTTCCAGTCCTGCTTGCGGCGGCGGCCATCCTCGGCCTCCAGTCGTGCAAATCCAAGGGTTCCGAGGCCGTCGTGGCCGCTCCCACCCAGCCCGGCACTGGGACCATGACGCCTGCCGGACCCCCGGTCGCCGAGGGTCTCACCGGCAAAGTGCTGGAGCGCATCGATGCCTCCCCCTACTGCTACCTGCGCCTCAAGACCGCCAAGGGTGAGGTCTGGGCCGCGGTGCCCGAGGCCAAGATCGAGAAGGGCGCCGAGGTCACCCTCGCGACCCCCATGCTCATGAACAACTTCGAATCCAAGACCCTGAAGCGCACCTTCCCCGAGATCTACTTCGGCAACCTGGCCCCGGCTGGTGGCGCGCCAGCAGCACCGGCGGCGCCCGCAATGGGGGCCCCCGCTCCCGGCGCCAACCCCCACGCCCAGGTGGCCAACACGGCCGCCACCATCGAGGTGGGCAAGGTGGACAAGGCCAGCGGCTCCGATGCCCGCACCGTAGCCGAGATCTGGGCCCAGAAGGGCAGCCTCAAGGGGAAGACGGTCACCGTGCGCGGCAAGATCGTCCGCTACAGCGCCGGCGTCATGGGTAAGAACTGGATGCACCTCCAGGACGGCAGCGGCGATGCCGGCAAGGGCACGAACGACATCACGGTGACCAGCCAGGACGGGGCCGCCAAGGGCGACGTCGTGACCGCCCGGGGCACCGTGGCCACGGACAAGGACTTCGGCGCGGGCTACACCTACCCGATGATCATCGAGGATGCCAAGGTTCAGAAGAAGTAGGCACGAGCCGCCGTTCCAAGATGTAAAACGGGCGCCCCTGGCGCCCGTTTTACATAAGAGTTTGTTCTGAGCTAGGCCAGTGCGGGAACCGCGGCGAGTTCCTTCACCCAGGCTGGCACGGTGCAGACGCCCTTGGGGGGCTGCAGGGCCTTCTGGTAGCGGCGCAGCTCGCCGTCGTGGTTGACGATGAAGTCACTCTCCTCGGCGTGGTTGGTGATGGGCAGCCAGGCCGTGGCCTGGAGGCCCAGATCCGAGGGTGCCACTTCCAGGGCCAGGCTGAAGGGCACCGCCTGGAGGATCTGGCCCAGCAGCGCGGTCTCGGCGGCACTGGTGAAGGCGGCATCGTGCAGCAGCACCACGGCCTTGACCACGCCCTGCTGCACCTGGCCCAGCAATTCCTCGAGGGCGCCGAAGCGGAAGCCCCGCTCCGTGAAGCCGCGGCGGTTCAGGATGCCGTCGGTGCTGGTCTGGAACCGGGGCAGCAGCACGGGGAGGGTCCGGTCACCGCTGCCGTAGCGCAGGTCGGGCGCGGAGGCCAGCTCACCCAGGCGCTGGGCCGTGTCGCAGCCGAAGGTGCCCTGGCCGATCACGGCCACGGGGCCCGCGGCCTGGAGTGCCTCGCGGATGACCTCGGCTGAGGCCGGGGCGCCCTGGAGTCGGGGGGTGGGGGCGGCACCTGAGCGGTTGAGAAATTCGTAGGCGTAGCGCTCCGCATCCGTGATGAAGAGGGTGGTCTCCTTGCCCTCGGTGGGGCGGGGACGGAGGCGGTAGGCCTTGTTGCCTTCGTGGTCGATCCAGATGGGGTTGCCCAGGGCCGAGCAGCGGCTGATGGACGGCGCGCTCTTGAGATACCAGACCCGCTTGCGGAAGCGGAAGTCGCGGCTGGTCAGGGCGCCCACGGGGCAGAGGTCCACCACGTTCCCGGCGAAGGGGTTCTGGTCCAGGGACAGGCCGGAGAAGGTGGTGACTTCCAGCCGGGAGCCCCGGTTGGCCACGGTCAGCTCACCGCCGCCGCTGATCTCGCGGGTGAAGCGGACGCAGCGGGTGCAGTGGATGCAGCGGTTCTTGTCGATAACGATCTTGGCGCCCAGGTCCTCGTAGCGGTAGCGGCGCTTGGCCTCGACCATGCGGGAGTCACCGCTGCCGTAGTTGTAGGAGTAGTCCTGCAGCTTGCACTCACCGGCCTGATCGCAGATGGGGCAGTCGAGCGGGTGGTTGATGAGCAGGAACTCCATCACGCCGGCCCGGGCATCGGCCACGGCGGGCGTGTTGGTGAAGACCTCCATCACCACCGCGTCCGGGTTGTCCCGAGGCGCCGGCGGCACCGTGGTGGTGCAGCTCGTGGCAAGCTTCGGCTGGCCCTTGATGTCCACCAGGCACATGCGGCAGGTGGCCACGGGGGTGAGCGCCGGGTGATAGCAGTAGTGGGGGATGTCGATGCCCACCTGGCGGCAGGCGTCCAGCACCAGCGTGCCGGGGTTCACGCTAAGTTCAACATCGTTGATCTTGATCGTCGGCATGGGCCCACTCCAGGGCTTCCAGAATGGGGCTTGATGCCTCGCAGGTAAAGATCGGTTCCTTGGGGGGCCAACGCTGGCAATGGCTCTTCCGTTCCAGCTCCTTAGCCCCTGCCGACGGCGCCCACCATGCACTGCCGGCAGAAGTCCAGGAAATCCTCCAGATCTGGGATATCCAGGTTCACTGTGGCAGGAGTCACATTCGGGATCACCACCCTCCTGCGCAGCTCTCCGGTGGCCTCCAGGGAGAAGACGAACCAGGCCGAGCGGTCCTTTTCAGAGCTCAGCGTGAGGCTCACCAGCTTGGTCTCAAAGAACAGGTCTGGGGCCCCGCCGTCCTCAGGGGTCTTCCAGGCTGGGATGTGGCCCCGCTTCACAAATTCGGCCTTCAGCTGCTCCAGCGTGTGCTGCACCGTGAACTGAACCTCGACCTGGACATCCATGGGCCCCTCCCGTCTCTTCTCTATTCGGTCAATTCCATCCGAACCCAAGCCTGGACATCCCGCTCTATCCAGAAGCACCGAAAGCGTGGAAAAATAAAGGGTTCAGGGGGCGGCCATGCCAACGGCATTGATCTCGGTGTACGACAAGACGGGGCTACTCCCCCTGGCCGAGGGCCTGCTGGCCCAGGGCTGGCGGATCCTGGCCACGGGCGGCACCCTGCGCACCCTGCAGGAGGCCCGGCTGGAAGCCATCGAAGTGGCCAGCTACACCGGCGCGCCGGAATGCTTCGACGGCCGCGTGAAGACGCTGCATCCCCGCATCCACGGCGGCCTGCTCTTCCGCCGCGACCTGGCCGACCATATCGCCGATGCCAAGGCCCAGGGCATCGAACCCATCGACCTGGTGATCATCAACCTCTATCCCTTCGAAGCCACCATCGCTCGTGAGGGTGTCACCGCCGCCGAGGCCATCGAGCAGATCGACATTGGCGGCCCGAGCATGATCCGCAGCGCATCCAAGAACCATGCCTCGGTGACGGTGCTGACCGATCCGGACCAGTACGGCCCCTTCCTGGAGAAGCTCCAGGCCGGCACCTGGAGCCTGGAGGACCGCCGTCGCTGCGCCCTGGAGGCCTTCCGCCGGACCGCCGCCTACGATGCCGCCATCTCCGGCTGGATGGAGCGGGAGCTGAAGGCTGGCAAGGCCACGGAGCTGCCCCACCACCTCGCCGTGAACCTGGTCCAGAAGCAGGGCCTGCGCTACGGCGAGAACCCCCACCAGCCCGCAGCCTTCTATGTGGAGCCCGGTTGCAAGGTCGAGGGCATGGCCGCCTGCCTCCAGCACCAGGGCAAGGAACTCAGCTTCAACAACCTGCTCGACGCCGACGCCTGCGCCCGCCTCGAGTGGCAGTTCCAGGCCCCGGCCTGCGTCATCGTCAAGCACAACAACCCCTGCGGCGTGGGCCAGGGGCCCCACGCGCTGGAGGCCTTCATGCGCGCCCAGGCCGGTGATCCCGTCAGCGCCTTTGGCGGCATCGTGGCCTTCAACCGCCCGGTGGGCGCCGAAGTGGCCCAGATCATGGCCCAGAACTTCTGGGAAGTGATCCTGGCCCCCGCCTTCACGGGCGAGGCCCTGGAGGTGTTCGCGGCCAAGAAGCAGCTCCGCATCCTCCAGACCCCGGACCAGTGGCCCCAGAGTGCCAAGGGTCTGGACATCCGGTCCATCGGCGGCGGCTTCCTGGCGCAGCGCGCGGACGACGCCTTCGTGCCCTTCGAGGACTGGGAGATGAAGGCCAGCGGCCCGGGCGTGAAGCCCCGGACCGAGGACCTGGTCCTGGCCCAGCGGGTGGCCAAGGCCGTGAAGTCCAACGCCATCGTCCTGGTGAAGGACGGCGCCACAGTGGGCATCGGGGCAGGGCAGATGAGCCGCGTGGACTCCGTCGAGATCGCCTGCCGCAAGGCCGGGGAGCGGGCCCGGGGCGCGGTGCTGGGTAGCGACGCCTTCTTCCCCTTCTCCGACGGCGTCGAGCTGGCCGCCAGCCATGGCATCACCGCGGTGGTGGAACCCGGCGGCAGCCTGCGCGACGGTGAGGTCATCGCCGCGGCCCAAAAGCTGGGTGTGTGGCTGTTCTTCACGGGCATGCGCCACTTCCGTCATTGAATGTTCTCCGGGGGTTCCGCGCTTCGCGCACACCCCCGGACCCCCGCGCTCGGATCGGGCCAAGCCCGCCCCTCGCTTACTGTTCTCCGGTGGTTTCGCGCAGTTCGCACACCCCCGGACCCCCGCGCTCGGATC
>CAIRAS010000106.1 GCA_903876615.1 uncultured Holophagaceae bacterium | reverse complement strand
GTCCACCGCGGCCGCACGCCGGTGCTGGACATCCCGAGCCTCCGGGTCGGCCCGGGCGAGGTGCTGGCCCTCATCGGCCCCAACGGTGCGGGCAAGTCCACCCTGCTGCTGACCCTGGCCGCCCTGCTGAAGCCCTCCGCGGGCACCCTTGCCTTCCACGGCGAGGTCCTGGACTCCGAGCCGAAGCGGCAGGCCTACCGCCGTCGGGTGACCATGGTCTTCCAGGACCCCCTGCTCTTCGACACCACGGTGCGCGAGAACATCGCGGCGGGGCTGAGGCTGCACGGCGTGGCCGCAGAAGAACGCCTGCAGCGGGTGGAAGCCACCGCGGCCCAGTTCGGCATCGCCGGGCTCCTGGACCGCTCCGCCCGCCAGCTCTCCGGCGGCGAGGCCCAGCGCACGGCCCTGGCTCGGGCCTTCGCCCTGCGCCCGGAGCTGCTCCTGCTGGATGAGCCCTTCTCCGCCCTGGATCCCCCCACCCGGGGCGGGCTGCTGGAGGACCTGGGCCGCATCCTGGCGGACACCGGCACCTCGGCCCTCCTGGCCACCCACGACCAAGCCGAGGCCTCGCGCCTGGCGAACCGCCTGGCGGTGATGAAGGGCGGGCGCATCCTCCAGGCAGGCGCCCTCCAGCAGGTCATGAACCACCCGGAGGATCCCTTCGTGGCCACCTTCGTGGGCATGGAGACCCTGCTGCAGTGCACCGTGACCGCCGCCGTGGAGGGGGTGCTCACCCTGGCCCTGGGCGGCCACGAGCTCATCGCCGTGGGGGAGGCCGAGGTGGGCGACCCGATCCTGGTGGGCATCCGCCCCGAGCACGTGACCCTGTCTTTACATACCGACAAGACCAGCAGCGCCCGGAACCAGCTGGCGGGGACTGTGACCAAGGTCATCCCCTGGGGTCCCTTCCACCGGGTGGAGCTGGACTGCGGCTTTGACCTCTCCACCTGGGTCACGCCCCAATCCTTGACGGAACTGGCCCTCGCCCCAGGCCGGCCCGTGGTGGCGGCCTTCAAGGCCACCGCCGTGCACGTGGTCCGGAAGGGTCACCACGGGGGCGAAGCCGCCCAAACGTGACCGGGGCCCCGTTGCGGGCGCCAGGGCCGGGGACTAGCCTCACTGGAGGGCGTGGGTACGCCTGTGCCCGTTTTTTCCCTGACCCCGCCGGAGGCGCTCGCGCCATGAAACAGCTCGTCATCGACTTCGCCAAGTGCAACGCGGGCCGCGACTGCGCCCACGAGTGCGAGATGGAATGCGCCGTCCGGGTGTTCAAGGTGGACGATCCCGCCCAGGCCGCCCTGCAGATCAAGGCCTACGAAGAGGGCGGCGGCCACGCGGTGCTCTGCGACCAGTGCGGCGACTGCGTGGTGGTCTGCCCCACCGAGGCCCTGAAGCGTAACAAGCTGGGCGTCGTCATGATCGACAAGAAGATCTGCGTGGGCTGCTACATGTGCATCGGCTTCTGCGAGAAGGACGCCTTCATGCGGAACTCCGACTGGATCACCCCCCACAAGTGCACTTCCTGCGGCATCTGCGTGAAGGTCTGCCCCCACGGCGCCCTCTCCATCGTGG
>CAIRAS010000105.1 GCA_903876615.1 uncultured Holophagaceae bacterium | reverse complement strand
GGCGTCATGGTGGCCACCAACCTGTTCGGCGACATCGTCAGCGACCTGGCGGCCCAGATGGTGGGCGGCCTGGGCTTCGGCTGCTCGGGCAACATCGGCGAGAAGCTGGCCGTGTTCGAACCGAGCCATGGTAGCGCACCGAAGTACGCGGGCCAGTACAAGGTGAACCCCATCGCCACCATCCTGGCCGCCAAGATGATGCTGGACTGGCTGGGCGAGACCGAGAAAGGCACCCGCCTCGAGGCCGCCACCGCCGCCGTCATCGCCGAGGGCCAGGTCCGCACCTACGACATGGGCGGCAGCGCCACCACCCTCGACATGGGCGAAGCCATCGCCCGCAAGCTTTGAACTGATTTTTATCCACAGATTCCACGGATTTCACAGATTCAAGAAAATATCGGTGGCAGACCGCACCTGTTTCATCTTTTCAAATCTGTGGAATCTGTGAAATCTGTGGATCGCTCTTGAGGCTTCACATGCGCCCCATCCTCATTCACGAAGTCGGTCCTCGGGACGGTCTCCAGGCGGAGGCGGGGGTGGTGCCGATAGCGGTCAAGCTGGACTGGATCCGGCGGGTGGCGGACTGCGGCGTGGACATCGTGCAGGTGGGATCCTTCGTGCGGGGGGACAAGGTGCCCCAGCTGGCGGACACAGACGAGCTGTTCCGCACCCTGGCGGAGGAGTCCCACCGGGCCCTGCTGTCGGCCCTGGTGCTCAATGACAAGGGCCTGGAGCGGGCGCTGGCGGTGGGGGTGCCGCTGATCTGCCTGGGCGTGTCGGCCTCCGAGACCCACAGCCGGAAGAACACGGGCATGGGCACCGAAGACGCCCAGCGCCGCATCATCGCCCTGGCCCTGGAGGCCCGGCAGGCGGGGCGGCGGGTGCAGGTGAGCGTGCAGAGCGCCTTCGGCTGCGGCTTCGAGGGGGCCATCGCCGAGGACCGGGTGCGGGCCATGGTCGAGGCCTACCTGGCCGCCGGTCTGACGGCCATCAGCCTGGCGGACACCGCCGGCCACGCCCATCCCGCCCAGATGAAGCGCCTGGTGGCGCAGGTGCTGGCCCTGGAACCGACCGCTGAGGTCACCGCGCACATCCACGACACCTACGGCCTGGGCATGGCCAACGTCTATGCGGCCATGGACGCCGGGGCCACCGCCATCGAGACCAGCTTCGGCGGCCTGGGTGGCTGCCCCTTCACCAAGCTGGCCGCCGGCAACGTCGCCACCGAGGACCTCGTGCACGGCCTCCAGCGGGCCGGCCAGCGCACCGACATCGACCTCCCCACCCTCATCGGCGTTGCCCGCGACGTCGCCACCCACTTCGGTCGCGAGCTGCCCGGCCGCGTCCACCGCGCCGGGCCGATTCAGCCATGAGGACACCCCAGGTGATCTTTTTCGCCAAATCAATTTCGCCGCAGTGCAAAGCGCCCTGGGCGCTTCGCACTGCGACGAAATTGATAGGTTGAAAGGACGTTATGTCTATGAAGATTCTCCAAGGCATCAAGGTGTTGGACCTGACGAATGTGCTGTCGGGGCCGTTCACGACGCTGCATCTGGCGCTGCTGGGGGCGGAGGTCCTCAAGGTCGAGAACCCCAAGGACGGGGACCTGGCCCGCAAGCTGGGCATCGTGCCGGAGCTCAACAAGCAGCTCATGGGCACCAGCTTCCTGGCGCAGAACTGCAACAAGCAGTCCATCACCCTGAACACCAAGTCCCCGGAGGGCAAGGAGCTCTTCAAGCGCCTGGTGAAGGATGCCGACATCGTGGTTGAGAACTTCCGGCCAGGGGTCATGGACCGGCTGGGGCTGGGCTACCCGGCCTTGGCAGAGCTGAACCCGCGCCTGATCTACTGCGCGATCTCGGGCTTCGGGCAGACCGGTCCGGACGCGCTGAAGCCCGCCTACGACCAGATCATCCAGGGCCTCTCGGGCGAGATGGCCGTGAACGGCGATGAGCGCCTGAGCCCGCTGCGCACGGGCTTCCCGGTCTGCGACACCGTCGGCGGCCTCAACGCGGCCTTCGCGGTCATGGCGGCCCTCTTCCACCGGGAGCGCACGGGGCAGGGGCAGTGCATCGATGTGGCCCTGCTGGACAGCATCATGCCCCTCATGGGCTGGGTGGCCGCCAACCTGCTCATCGGCGGCGAGCAGCCCACCCTCATGGGCAACGACAACTTCACGGCGGCTCCCAGCGGCACCTTCCGCACCCAGGACGGCCACATCAACATCGCCGCCAACAAGCAGGAGCAGTGGGAGGCGGTCTGCGATGTGCTGGGGGTGCCAGAGCTGAAGACCGATGCCCGCTTCCAGGAGCGGGATACGCGCAAGCAGAACCGCCGGGCGTTGACTCCCTTGCTGGAGGCTCGGTTGGCCCAGAAACCTACCGGTTTCTGGGTTAGGGAACTGAATGCAAAGGATGTTCCGAGCGGGGAGATCCTGGGGCTGGAGGCTGCCCTGCGGCAGCCTCAGGCGGTGCACCGGCAGGTGCTCCAGAAGGTTCCTGTAGCCGGGTTCGGCGACATCGAGGTGTTCGGGCTCACGGCTCGCTTCGAGAAGACGCCGGGCGCGGTGGAGACCCCGCCGCCGACCCTGGGCGAGCACAATGCGCAGGTCTACGGGGCCCTCGGGCTCTCCGAGGCCGAGCAGTCCGACCTGAAATCCCGAGGCGTCATCTGAGGAGGCATCCATGGGCATGACCGTTGTTGAGAAGATCCTGGCCCGCGCGGCGGACCGGCCCTCCGTGACCGTGGGCGACGTGGTGGAACCCAAGGTGGACCTGGC
>CAIRAS010000104.1 GCA_903876615.1 uncultured Holophagaceae bacterium | reverse complement strand
CCGATCTCCGAAGCACCCGCTGTGAAGGTGATGCTGGTGCCGGTCGTTGAGGAGGTAATGGTGCCACCCGTGATCGTCCAGGCGTACGTGCTACCCGCTGCCTGGCTGGGGACGCTGGCGGTGTAGCCCGCCTGGGAGGCCGTCACATAGGCCGGGGTCGTGATGGTCGGCACGGCCGGGGCCGCGACGATGGCACTGGTGCCCGTCCCGGCGGTGGAAGCGGTGCCGGCCTGGTTGGTGACGATGCAGGAGGGCACCACGTTGCCCGAAGCACCCGCGGTGAAGGTGATGCTGGTACCCGTCGTCCCGGAGGTGATGGTGCCGCCCGTGATCGTCCAGGCGTAGGTGCTGCCCGTCTGGGCGCTGACGCTGGCGGTGTAGCCCACCTGCGCGGCCGTCACATAGGCCGGGGTCGTGACCACGGGGGTGGTCGGTGCCGCCACGATGGTGCTGCTCGCCGTGCCATCCGCGGAGGTCGTGCCGGCCTGGTTGGTGACACTGCAGGTCAGGGCCACGGAACCGGAGGCGCTGGGGGTGAAGGTGATCGAGACCGTCCCGGCACCAGCGGTAATGGTGCCGCCCGTGATACCCCAGGTGTAGGTGCTGTTGCTCTGGGCGCTGATGCTGGCGGTGTAGCCCGCCTGCGCGGCCGTCACGTAGGTCGGCACCGAGATGGTCGGCACGGTCGGCGCTGCCACGATGGTGCTGGTCCCCATGCCGGCCGCCGAAGTGGTCCCCGCCTGGTTGGTGACGCTGCAGCTCGGGACCGTGGTGCCAGAGGCTCCCGCGGTGAAGGTGATGCTGGTGCTGGTCGTCCCGGAGGTGATGGTGCCGCCCATAATGGTCCAGGCGTAGGTGCTGTTGGTCTGAGCACTGATACTGGCGGTGTAGCCCGCCTGCGCGGCCGTCACGTAGGTCGGTGCCGAGATGGTCGGCACGGTCGGGGCCGCGACGATGGTGCTGGTGCCCGTCCCGGCGGTGGAAGCGGTTCCGGCCTGGTTGGTGACGATGCAGGAGGGAAGCACGTTGCCGGAAGCACCCGCCGTGAAGGTGATGCTCGTGCTGGTCGTCCCGGAGGTGATGGTGCCGCTCGTGATCGTCCAGGCGTAGGTGCTGCCGGTCTGGCTGGACACGCTGGCGGTGTAGCCCGCCTGGGCGGCCGTCACATAGGCCGGGGTCGTGACCACGGGAGTGGTCGGGATCGCCACGATGGCGCTGGTGCCCGTCCCGGCGGTGGAAGCGGTTCCGGCCTGGTTGGTGACGATGCAGGAGGGCACGACGTTGCCCGAAGCACCCGCGGTGAAGGTGATGCTGGTCGTCCCAGCACCGGCCGTGATCGCGCCCCCCGTGATAGTCCAGGCGTAGGTGCTGTTGCTCTGGGCACTGATGCTGGCGGTGTAGCCCGCCTGGGCGGCCGTCACATAGGCCGGGGTCGTGACCGTCGGCGTGGTCGGCGCCGCCACGATGGTGCTGCTCGCCGTGCCATCCGCGGAGGTCGTGCCGGCCTGGTTGGTGACACTGCAGGTCAGGGCCACGGAACCGGAGGCGCTGGGG
>CAIRAS010000103.1 GCA_903876615.1 uncultured Holophagaceae bacterium | reverse complement strand
GGTGGTCGACGGCGACAGCGCCGACGCCTGCGCCTATATCGAGTCGCTGTGCACGCCGACTATGAAGGTCCTGACCTCCAAGGGCGCGCACTACTACTACCGGCACCCGGGCATCCGGGTCCCCAACTCCTGCCGGGTGGTGGACGAGCCACCCATCGACCTCCGGGGCGATGGCGGCCTGACCATCGGGCCCGGGAGCCTCCACGCTTCCGGGGTCTACTACCGGCTGCCGGAGGACTGCGACCTGGTCAGCGTCCAGGACCTGCCGCCCTTCGAGCTGGACTGGTTTCCAATCAAGGAGGCCCGGGAGACCGCGTTCATCCGGCCCATCCTGCAGTTCAACACTCCTGCCCAGAAGGATGCCTATGAGCAGGCCGCGCGCTACGTGGCCAAGGTGCCAGGGGCAGTACAGGGGGCCGGCGGCGACAGCTCGACCTACATCCTAGCCTGCCGCCTGGTGCGCGGGTTCGATCTGACCGATGACGAGGCCCTGGATCTGCTCCGGATCTGGAACCAGGGCTGCATCCCCAGCTGGCCCGACGAGGACCTGGCCGGGAAGATCAAGCACGCCCGGGCCTATGGCACCGGGGAATTCGGGGGCATGCTCGCCAAGGCCAAGCCTCGGCTCATCGGGGGGCTCCTATGCTTCGGGTGGCCGCAATGAAAGTCACCGGGTTCGAAGTCGACCCTTCGGCGATGGAGGCCCTGCCAAGGGTCAACATCTTCGGGGCCGGCGAATTCCTGGACGCTGACCCGCCGCCCATCGTTTGGCTCATCCCGGGGCTCCTGCCCCTGGGTGTGCCCACGGTCATGGCGGCCCAGGGCGGCCTGGGAAAGAGCTTCCTGGCCCTGCAGATGTGCATCGCCATGGCCACAGGCAAAGGATTCCTGGACTACGCCCCCCAGACGCCCTGCGGCGCCAGCTACTTCTCCCTGGAGGATGGAAAGGACACGGTGCACCGCCGGATCCGCTCCATCGTGCAGCTCTACCGCGAGATGGGCGAGTGGACCCCGGAGGACGACCGGCACTTCCGGACGCACTTCACGGTCATGTTTGTGAACTGGAGCTCCGGGGGCGCCACCAGCTTTCTGCCGGAGCTGATGCCCAACTTGCACCTGCTCATGGACATCTACGAGCAGCGCAAGATCCGGGCCGGCATGATCGTCATCGACACGCTGGCCCGGGTCAGCGATGGGGACGAGAACACCGTCCAGGGCCTGCGCCCGGTGCTCAACGCCTGCTCCAAGATCGCCGACCGCGGCTGGACCCCCCTGGTCCTGCACCACGTCGGCAAGGGCCAGGACGGCGCCAAGGTCAAGGACAAGCCCACTCTGGCCGACCGCATGAACACGGAGTGGATCCGGGGCAGCTCGAGCATCCATGACAACTTCCGGTGCGCCATGCAGTTCTCCAAGGTGCGCGAGGATGAGGCCGAGCCGGCCGGGATTGACCCCGAGATGGCACGGAACGGTCAAACCCTGGTGTTCGGCACCACGAAATTCAACGGCGGCCCCAGGGGCGACTGGAAGGTCATCAACCAGGACGACCACGGGCGCTGGTCCGCGGCTGAGGACTCCGTCCAGATGCTGGCGAAGCTGCGGGGCACCAAGGCCGTGGCCGCCCTGACGAAGCAGGACCTGATCCTGACCGACCTCTTCGAGGGTTCCAGGCTCGGCGGACAGCCCGACCTGGCCGAAGTAGCAAAAAAACATTTCCCAGACAAAGAATTTACAAAGGCGCGCAACGCCTTAAACCAGTCCATCAGTCGCCTTCGTGCTGCCGGTTTTTTACAAAAGTCAGGACACCAAGTGACCGTTTCTGGGCTGGCCCGAATCAAGGTAACAAATCAG
>CAIRAS010000102.1 GCA_903876615.1 uncultured Holophagaceae bacterium | reverse complement strand
CAGGATGGCTTCGCCCTGGCTTTCGGGGAGGACGGCCTGGAGCTTGCCCCGCCCGAGGCCACCCGGATTCTCGGCGACATGCTGAGGCTGAATGCCACCACCTCCGTGGAGCTGCGGGCGGCCGTCGGCGAGAACCTGGCCCTGCCCATGCGGGTGGCCTACTTCGGCGATCGGGTCTGGGGCCTGCGCATCACCGAGTCCGCCGACAAGAAGCGACTGAGCCGCTACCGGCAGTGGCTCATGGAGGCCAAGCACCACCAGGCCCAGCGCGACGTGTCCCGCTTCGTCAAGGGGGGTATGGAGTCGGCCCGCCTGGTCCCCCGCCGGGAGACCGCCCCCCCGGTGGCCCTGCCGAAGATCCTCGTGGACCGCGATCCGATGCTGCTGGTCCTCGCGGGCGAGGACGCCTTCCCCGCCCGGCTGGCCGAGGCCGTGGGGCGCAAGTTCGGTGTCACCGCCCTAGACATCATGAAGGGGCCCGTGCTGCCCTCCCTGGCGGCGCTGGGCGGCGGCGAAGGTCCGTGGGGTCGCATCAAGCTGGTGCTGATCCACCACCGCCAGCGCGCCGGAACTTCGCTGGAGCGCTGCGGCCGCCTGATCCAACAGGAGCAGTGTCCCCTCCCCATCCTGCTGGCGGGCACCGGAGAGGAGTTCGACCTGAAGCGGAACCGGGCCATGGCCGCCGGCGCGGTGGACTACATGGTGGTCGAACCCTTCCACATCCTCAGCGTGATCCGGACTCTGGACGACACCCTCAAGCTGCTGGGCTGATTTTCAGGTAACCCCCCCATAGATCCGATGAATAGGCGGACCTGTCCTAAGGTCCCCCGGAGCACCCATGTCCCTGTCCAGTCGCTTGAGCGTGCGCGGGAAACTCTTCCTGATGATCCTGCCGCCGGTGCTGGGCTACGCCTTCTTCAACATCCACGAGACCTGGACCCTCTATGGCCAGCTGCGCGAGCAGGGGCTGCTGCAGGGTGGGATCGACCTGGCCAAGGGGCCCTGGCGGGCCTTCGTCCTGGACTTCGTCGTCTCGTTCGTGCTCTGGATGCTCACCTTCACCGTCGTCTACCGCGTGAGCCTCTGGATCACCCGGCCCCTGCAGGCCCTCGCCGAGGGTCTGAGCCGGAGCGACCTGACCCTGCAGCTCCCGGTCGACAGCGAAGATGAGATCGGCGCGGCCGCCAAGGCCTTCAACACCTACAACGCGAGGATCCGGAGCATCTTCCAGAGCCTGATCAGCACCTCGGGCTCCGTGGCCAGCGGCGCGACCGAGCTTTCTGCCTCCAGCGAGCAGATGGCCGCCACCAGCGCGAGCCTCGCCGGCAACTCCGAGGCCCAGCGGGCCGCCTTCGAGCGCGTCGCCGCAGCCGTCACGGAGCTCTCCGCCTCCATCGAGCAGGTCTCGGGCAACCTCCAGCGCTCCCGCCAGGAATCCGAGTCCGCCGTGGCCGCCGTCCAGCAGGGCACGAAGGCGGGCACCGCCAGCGCTCAGGCCATGGAGGACATCCGCGCCGCCACCTCCAGCATGGTGGCCGCCGTGCGGCTGATCCAGGACATCGCCCGCCAGACGAACCTGCTGTCCCTGAACGCCGCCATCGAGGCCGCCAAGGCCGGCGCCATGGGCAAGGGCTTCGCCGTGGTGGCCGAGGAGGTCCGGAAGCTGGCCGAGCGCAGCGGCGCCGCGGCCCGCGAGATCGGCGCACTCATCGAGCGCAGCAACACCTCCGTGACCCAGGGCGCCGAGATGGTTAGCGCCACGGTGACCGCCCTCGGCACCATCGACGCCAGCATCCAGACCCTCGCCTCCGTGCTGCTCGAGGTGGGCGCCGCCGCCGACGAGCAGGCCCGCACCAGTGCCGAGGTGGCCGAGCAGGTGGATGTGAACCTGGACCGGGTGGCCCACAACGCCGCGGCCACCGGCCAGATGGCCCAGACCGTGGCCGAGGTCGCCCGCACCGCCGCCGAGCTGGCCCGGGTCGCCGAGGACCAGAACCAGCAGGTCGGT
>CAIRAS010000101.1 GCA_903876615.1 uncultured Holophagaceae bacterium | reverse complement strand
GAACTCGGCCACAAAGAGGCTCTGGGGCTCTCCGTACATCTCCTGGGGCGTGCCGGCCTGCTCGATGACACCGTCCTTGAGCAGCACCACCTTGTCGGCCATGGCCATGGCCTCGGCCTGGTCATGGGTGACACAGACGGCGGACAGATCCAGCTTGATGATCAGCTGGCGCAGCCAGATGCGGGCCTCCTCACGGAGCTTGGCGTCCAGGTTGGAGAGGGGTTCGTCCAGCAGGAGCACGCGCGGGTTGTAGACCAGGGAGCGGGCCAGGGCGACGCGCTGCTGCTGACCTCCGGAGAGCTGGTGGGGGTGACGCTCGCCAAGCTCGCCGAGCCCCAGGTTGTCGAGGACGGTCTGGACCCGCTCCTTGATCTCGGCCGCGGGGACCTTCCGCAGCTTGAGCCCGTAGGCCACGTTCTGGTACACCGTCCGGTGGGGCCAGAGGGCGTAGGACTGGAAGACGAACCCCAGGGCCCGCTTTTCGACAGAGACCTCGATCTTCTGGGCGGAGTCGAACACCGTCTGCTCCCCGATCCGGAGGGACCCCTGGGTCGGGAGCTCCAGCCCCGCAATGGCGCGGAGCAGGGTGGTCTTGCCGCTGCCTGAGGGGCCGAGGAGGGCCACGATCTCGCCCCGGTTCACCTCCAGGCTCACGCCCTTGAGGATGTGGTTCTGGCCGAGGGTGACGTGCAGATCCTGGACGCTCAGTTCGATGTCAGTCATGCAGCTTCACTCCATAGCGCAGGGCGATCCCCATTCCCGCGCTGACCAGCAGGATGTTGATGAAGGAGAGGGCCGAGATGATGTCGATGGCGCCCGCGCCCCAGAGGGAGACCATCAGCGAACCGATGACCTCGGTGCCGGGACCCAGCAGGTAGACGCCCGTGGAGTACTCCCGCTCGAAGATCATGAAGATCATGAGCCAGCTGGCCAACAGGCCGTAGCGGATGAGGGGGAGGGTGATGTGGCGGTTGACCTGGCCCGGCGTGGCCCCGGTCACCCGCGCACACTCCTCCAGCTCGGGACCCACCTGCAGGAGCGAGGTGCTGATGAGGCGCATGCCGTAGGCCAGCCAGACTACGGTGTAGGCCAGCCACAGGCTCAGGAGGGTCTTCCGGAAGGGCACCAGGGGCGGGAAGAAGAGGAACACCCACAGGAAGGCCAGGCCCGCCAGCAGCCCCGGAATGGCCCGGGGCGTCATGACGGTGTAGTCCAGGAGCCGGGTCCACCCATTGTTCTTGCGGTGGGCGGAGAGGCCAATGAAGGCGAAACAGACCACCGAGAGCCCGCCACCGATCACGCCAAGCAGCACCGTGTTGGTGACGCCCCGCATCAGGTTCGTCTGCTCGAAGACCGCCTTGAAGTTGTCCAGGGTGAAGGCCTCCCGGAAGGTGACACCTTCGCCCCAGTTGGTCACGAAGGCCCGGAAGACCACTCCGGAGACCGGAACGATCACGGTCAGGACCAGCCAGGCCAGCACCAGGGTGATGGCCACCCAGCGCCAGCCCCCCAGGGGCAGGGACCGCTGGCGGGCGCCTTTGCCCTTGAGGGTG
>CAIRAS010000100.1 GCA_903876615.1 uncultured Holophagaceae bacterium | reverse complement strand
GCTGCGTATCAACCAACTCGCCAAAGAGCTCGGAGTCGCCAATCAGGAGGTCATTGAGGCCTGTGAGAAGCGTCTGGGCCTCCAAGGGAAGAGCCATAGCTCCAACCTCACCGATGACCAGGCGGATCAACTGCGCCGGGGCTTACAGGGCAAGCAGAAGGGGGAATCCGAAGCTCCTCCGCTGGCCCTCCACAAGCCTTCCGCCGCCGTCCGGATCGTCAAGGCCCCGCACGCCAAGGCCGAACCGGAGCCGCAGCCTGAGCCCCCCCGGCCCGCCCCCGCGGTCCTGGTGAAGAAGGCTGAGCCCCGACCCGAGGTCGAGCAGCCCAGGCAAGAGCCCCGCCCCGAGCCTGTGGCGACCGCCGCTTCCGAGCAGGCCCCCCGGCCCGAGCCCGCCCCCGAAGTCCGGGCCGAGGCCCCCGCAGCCGCCGTGGAAACCGCTCCGGCCAAGCCCGCCGTGACTGCCCAAGAGCCCCAGGAGACCTTCTCCCGCCTGAAGGTGTCCACCGGAACGCCCGCCCCGGCCCCCCGGGACGACAAGCCCGCCCGCTACATCCAGCTGCCCCCGGCCCGTCCCACGGGTCCCATGGCCCCGCGTCCTAGCCAGCCTCCTGTTGCCGGTGCGGCCCCCGCACCCTCCGCTTCCGGGCCCCGCCCCGAAGCCGGTGCGCGACCCATCGTGCAGCGGCCGGGCCAGACCCCGGGCAATGTCCAGCGGTCCGGCATGCCCCAGAAGGAAAAGGCTGTCCTCCAGATGGCCACCAACACGGGCCGCGGGGAAGTCCGCCACGAGCCCCTGCCCCCGACCAATCCCACGCGGCGCCCCTACATCCCGCCTGCCATCACGGAGATGCGGACGGACCAGGGCTACTCCCGCATCAAGATGTCGGACACCCCGGCCCCCGCCCCCCGAGTCCAGGAACCCGCCCGCTACATCCAGCTGCCCCAGGCCCGTCCTGTGGGAGGCGTGCGGCCCCAGGGACCTGGCGGACGCCCTGGCGGTCCCAGCAGCGGCCCCAGCCGTCCCGGCATGGGTCCCAGCCGTCCTGGCATGGGCCCCAACCGTCCTGGCATGGGTCCCAACCGAGGCCCTGGGGGACCCAGCCGTGGTCCCGGCGGTCCCCGTCCCGGCGGCCCCGGCCGCGGGCCCTCGCTGCCTGCCGCAGGTCCCATTGATCCCAACAGCCAGAAGGGCCCCGGTCGTGGCGCCCACCAGAGTGGCAAGAAGAAGAAGGGCGGCTACGTCCGGAGCAAGGAAGAGGAACTTGACCTCAAGCTCCGCCAGCCCCGCTCCCGCGCCCAGCAGGTAGCCGGCGAGTACATCGAGGAAGAGATCGGCATCGTCATGCTGTCTGAAGGCGTGACCGTGAAGGAACTCGCCGAGAAGTGCAACCGCCCCGCCAAGGACGTCGTGGCCAAGCTGCTCCACCGCGGCATCTTCGCCACCATCAACCAGCCCCTCGACACCGAGATGGCCAAGGAGATCGCCCGGGAGTTCGGGTTCCTGGCCGACATCGTCACCTTCGAAGAGGATGTCCAGATCATGGCCGATGAGGCCGGTGAGGTGCAGGGCGAGAAGCTGCCCCGCCCCCCCGTCGTCACCATCATGGGTCACGTCGATCACGGCAAGACTTCGCTCCTGGATGCCATCCGCAAGACCAAGGTGGCTGCCGGGGAAGCGGGCGGCATCACGCAGCATGTGGGCGCCTACCACGTGGACGTCAAGGATCCCAACACGGGCCTGATGCGCCAGGTGGTCTTCCTCGACACCCCCGGTCACGAAGCCTTCACCAAGATGCGTGCCCGCGGCGCCAAGGTCACGGACATCGCCGTCCTGGTGGT
>CAIRAS010000099.1 GCA_903876615.1 uncultured Holophagaceae bacterium | reverse complement strand
GCACCGGCGCCATCGTCTTCGCTGCCCTGGAGCTGGCCAAGGAACTGGGCCCCGGCAAGACCATCGTGGCCGTCCTCTGCGACACCGGCGAGCGCTACCTCACCCACCCCCTCTACGCCGAGATCGATGGGCCGGTGGGCTAGAAAAAACGGGGCGGTTTCCGCCCCGTTTTTTTCTGCTGAAGAACACGGACTGACTTACACTTCGGAACCCCCTTGAGGTTCCCATGAGGCTCGCCCTGCTGTTCCTGGTTGCGCTGCAGCTGCTGGCGCAGGCACCGGCACTGGCACCGACACCGGCGCCGGCCAAGGCCACGGCCTTTGAGCGGGCGGTGGTGCAGGAGATGAGCGAGCTGCGGGTGCGGCCCAAGGCCTACGCCCGGCACCTGCGGGAGATGCGGACCTGGTTCGAGGGCACCCTCTGGAAGCGGCCGGACCGGGTGCCGCTGCGCACGGAGGAAGGGGTGGCCGCCCTGGACGAGGCCATCGCCTTCCTGGAGACCGTGACCCCGGTGGGACCCCTGCGGTTCAACGAGGGTCTGGCCCAGGCCGCCCGGCTGCATGCCCAGGATATCGGCCCCCGGGGCTCCCTCGAGCACGTGGGCGCCGACGGCAGCCGCCTGTCGGCGCGGCTCAACCGCCTGGGTACCTGGCAGGGCACCGTGGCCGAGAACATTGGCACGCTGGAAGTGGACCCCCGGCAGGTCGTCATTCAGCTGCTGGTGGATGACGGCGTGCCGGACCGGGGGCACCGCCACAACCTGTTCAATCCGGAGCTGCACGTGGCCGGAGCCGGCTGCGCGCCGCACCGGGACTACCGGGTGGTGACGGTCATCGACTACGCGGACGGGTTTGTCCTGGGCCGCTAGGTCGGACATCCCTGGTAGGCTGGGCCATCCCTTGGGAGAAAAATGACCTTCCTCGCTCGGCTCGGCGCGCCGGTCCGCGGCTTCCTCGAGGTCCTGGGCGACCAGGTGCACTTGGTCCTGCGGACGCTGCGGCACGGGCTGCTGCTGCGGCTGGGCCAGCTGCCGATCGTGGGGGCCCAGGTCCGCCTGCAGATCCGCTTCACGGGCCTGCAGGCCCTGACGCTGGTGAGTGGGACGGCGCTGCTGCTGGGGGCGGTGACGCTCATCCAGGCCTTCAGCCAGCTGTCGGGCCTGGGGGCGGAGAACTACATCGGGGTCCTGATGGTGCTCATCATCCTGCGGGAGCTGGGCCCGCTGCTCACGGCCATCCTGGTCATCGGCCGCAGCGCCACGGCCATCGCCGCGGAGCTGGGCGCCATGCAGCTGAATGGCGAGGTGGACGCCCTCGCCGCCCATGGCGTGAATCCCTACCAGTACCTGCTGCTGCCCCGCTGGGTGGGGGTGCTGGTCTCGGTGTTCGCGCTGGTGGTGTTCTTCGACGGGGCGGCCCTGGCCGGGGGCTTCCTGGTGGCGAAGCTGAAGTACGGCGTGACCTTCGGGTTCTACATGGACTCGGTTCGCCAGACGCTGTCCAACCGCGACTTCGCGGCCACGCTGCTCAAGGTGGTCCTCTTCTCGGGCGCCATCACGTTCCATGCCTGCCACTTCGGCCTGGGCATCCGCCGCAGCCAGACTGAGATCCCCCAGGCCGTCACCCGGACCGTTGTCACGGCGCTGGTGGCGGTCTTCCTGCTGGACGGGCTCATCGCAGCCCTGTTCTATTTCTGAGTCCGCCAATGATCGAGCTGCATGACCTCGCCCTCGCCGCCCCGGACGGCCGCCTCCAGTTCCAGGACCTGGAGCTGGTCGTGCCCCGCGGCGGTCGGCAGCTGATCACAGGCTGCAGCGGGAGCGGCAAGAGCTGGCTGCTGAAGGTGATCGCCGGCACCGAACAGCCCCTGCGGGGGCGGGTGGCCGTGGGTGGTCGCCTCCTCTGGCCCGGGGACGGTGCCCTGGCCCTGGTCGGAGCCGTGGAGGTGGGCCTCGCCTTCGCCCGCGGCGGCCTGCTCTCGAACCTGAGCCTGGGCGAGAACATCGCCCTGCCCCTGCGCTTCCGGGGCCTGTCGGTCGCGGAGGTCAAGGCCCGGGTGGGGGCGGCCCTGGACCGCCTGGGGCTGCTCTCGGTGGCGGGCCTTAGGCCCCATGCCCTGAGCGCCTCGGCCCGCAAGCACGGCAACCTCGCCCGGGTGCTGGCCCTCGATCCCGAGCTGATCCTGCTGGACGATCCCCTCGAGGGGCTGGACTCCGGGGACCGGGCCACGGCCCTGCAGGTGATCCGGGGCTGGGAGCTGGACTCGGGCAAGACCCTCGTCCTCGCGCAGGAAGAGCCGGACCCCTTTGCGGGCGACCCCTGGTGCTGCTTCGCCATGCCGTCCCCGCCGGTTCTGCTGGAGGTGCCATGAACTTCGAAAAACAGGATGCCCGCCTGGGCCTCTTCGTGCTCCTGGCCATCGCCCTGCTGGCTGGACTGGTGGCCTACAAGAACGCCGGCGCCGTCACCGAGCGCACCTACCCGCTGCAGGTGCGCCTGGAGCAGATGGAGGGTTTGGCGCCTGGGGCGGACGTGCAGCTGAAGGGCTACCGCATCGGCGCGGTAGAGCGGGTGGACATGCGCCAGGAGGGGAAGGACTACCTGTTCGTGGCCCACATCAACGTGCGCGAGGGCATCCAGCTCTGGCGCGGCACCCGGGCCAGCCTGGCCCCCAAGGGCGTGGGCAGCGTGATGCTGGACCTGCACCTGCCCCCCCTGGCGCAGCGGCAGGTGCTCCTGGCCCCGGGTGAGGAACTCCCCGGGGATGCCGGTGTCTCCATCGCCGGGGTGATGGAGCGGGCCGACCACCTGATGGCGAGCCTCACGGCGGGCGTGGATGGTCTGCGTGCCCGGGTGGAGCAGAAGGGCCTGGGCGACCTGCTGGATCATCCACCGGTGCGTCAGGCCCTGCTGTCCCTGGACACCACGCTGCGGGACTTCCAGGCCCTGGCCAAGGACAGCCGCGGCCTCGTGGGCCATGCGGACCGCAGCATGGGCGAGGCGGACAAGGCCCTCGCCACCCTGGAGCAGAGCCTGACCACGGTGCGTGCGCTGCTCGACAAGCGCGGTCCCGAGCTGGACCAGATCCTGGTGAGCCTGGCGGCCACCCTCAAGCAGGCCGAGACCTTCATGGGCCGCTTCGCCGCCGAGGACCAGCCGGAGCTGGAGCAGACCCTGCACAGCCTGCGCCGCTCGCTGGCCTCCGTGGAAGAGCTGCTCCAGCTGCTCAAGCAGAAACCCAGCCGCGTCCTGTGGGGCACCCCCAGCGAAGCCGAGCGCGACAAGGCCCGCCAGGCCGTGGAAGCCGAGCGGAAGGCACCGTCGAAGCCCTAAGAGTGCCTAACAAAACCCTGCGCGGCCCCGTGGGGTTTTGTTAGGCACTCTAAGTCCCCCCTGTCTTTAGCCAGTCCCTGCTTTGCCTGGAAAGGACAACCACGCTCGCCGAGAAAGGACGAGAAGGCGGAGAGGCACGGAGGCCAGCGGCCTGGGAACAGGGCCCCACACCGGCTTTTCCTTGTATCCCCTTCATCCCTTTCATCCCTGTTCCTTTCTTCTTTTCTTGAAAAACAGGGATGCAGGGGATGAAGGGGATGGAAAGAGAGCCAACACGATCTTTCAGTCTGTCTCGCGTATCGGTGCAGCCGATACCGAGAGGATGCCCAGGGGCCAGTGTCGGGCGCCGCCCCCCACACCCCACACCAAAGGTTGAGTTTCGGAGCCACCTATCCGATCAGATAACTGGCCTCCAACCGGCCACTGACCTCAGGTATTGATGAATCGACGCCGCACCTCCTCCCGCCAGGGCTGGATGCCTCCTGTCTTTGGCAGGCTGCTGGGCGTGGTGCTGTGGCTGCTCTGCCTGGGGCTTGGCCCGGTCATGGCCCAGGAGCCCTCAGTGGAGTCCATGAAGGCCGCGCTGCCGAGTCTGCAGGGCCGGGCGCGGCTCGGGGCGCTGGCGGACCTGGTGAACCGGCTCGAGAGCCAGGCGCCCCAGGAGGCGCTGGCCCTGGCGGCGGAGGGCCTCGCCCTCGCCCGCAAGGAGGGGGACCTGGAGAAGGAGGCGGCCTTCCTTTCGATGACGGCCTTCTGCTGTTCGCAGACCGGTGACTTTGCCAAGGCGGTCCAGTTTGGCAAGGAATCCCTGGTGCTGAGCATCCGGATCAACAACAAGGACCGGATCGCCAGAGCCCGCAGCACCCTCGGGATCACCTACACCTTCATGGGCCTCTACAGCCAGGCGCTCGAGGAGCACCTGGAGTCCCTGCGGATCCGGGAGGAGATGTCCCTGGAGACGGCCTCGATCATATCCCTGAACAACATCGGGGTCCTCTACCACCAGATGGAGCAGTACGAAAAGGCGATCTACTACTACCAGCAGATCATGCAGCGCCTGGCCCAGAAGCCGAATCCCCTGCGGCTCATCCAGACCAAGCTCAACCTCGGCTACTCCGAGTTCCGGCTGGGCCGGCTCGACGCCGCGTTGAAGCAGCACGAGGAGGCCCTGGCGCTCATCGGACAGAATCCGAACAAGGCCTTCCTCGCCTACGCGGACCTGAACCTGGGCATGACCTACACGGAGCTGCGGCAGTTCGACAAGGCCCGTCACTTCCTCCAAGCCGCGCTAGGTGAGTACGACATGCAGGACCAGAAGCATGGCCGCGTCCAGGTCCTGAACGCCCTGGCGCGCCTGCACATGCTCTCCGGCGATGCGGGCCGGGCAGTTGCCCGCGCCAAGGAGGCCGCGGCTCTGGCCACCAAGATCAATGCGCGGAACGAGCTCGCAGTGAGCTACAAGCTCATCTCCGAGGCCTTCGAAAAGGGTAACCAAGTGGCGGAGTCCTACCGCTACTACAAGCTCTACGTGGCGACCAAGGACACGATCTACACCTTGCAGGAGAGCAACCGGATCGCCGACCTCAACACCAACATCATCACGCTGAAGAAGGACAACGAGATCGAGTCCCTGAAGAAGGAGCGGGTGATTTCTTCCCTTAAGCTGGAGAAGGGGAGGTCCACGGCCCTCCTGCTCATGATCAGCCTCGGGTTCTTGGCCACGATCGTCCTGACCCTCATTGCCTACAACAAGAAGATCCGTCAGAACCGCAAGAAGCTGGAAGCCGCCAACACCGAGTTGGAACGCCTCAACACGGAGCTGCTGGAAAAGATCCACGAGATCCGGACCCTCAGCGGCCTGCTCCCGATCTGTGCGCAGTGCAAGAAAATCCGGAACGACGAGGGCTACTGGCAGCAGCTGGAGGGCTACATCTCCCAGCACTCGGCGGCCACCTTCACCCACGGCATCTGCCCCCACTGCCTGGATGACCTCTACCCCGGCACCGCCGAGCGCATCCGGGCGAAGAAGACCGGCGGCGAGGCCTGAGGCAGCCCGATAAGGGATGGTCATTCCAGGAATTCTGGGAATGCCAACTCTCCAGGGATTCATCCAGTTCGTGGGGGAAGAGAAACCACTCTCGCAGAGGATGCGGAGAGGGCAGAGGTTCGCAGAGAAAAGCGGCAAGCCCGCAGCCCTCGGCGCCCCTCCGCCCCCCTCGTCCTTTCTCTGCGAGAGTGGTTGTTTGTCATCTTTCAATCGTGAATGGACGTCACTCCCGGCCGGTGGCGAGCCTCAGGACCCGCTCGAGTTCCGTGACGCTGAAGGGCTTTGGCAGGGTCAGTACCGCAGGGAAGTCCGCCAGGAGGATCTTCAGGTCCGTGTCCAGGAAGCCGGTGGCCAGGATGATGCGCGCTTCGGGGCGCAGCTGCAGGATGCGGGGCAGGGTCTCGGCGCCGCTGAGGCCCGGCATGTGGTGGTCGAGGATCACCAGGTCAGCCTCCAGGCCACCCCCGAGCCTGCGGAGGGCCTCCAGGCCGCTGGAGGCGACGTCCACCAGGTGGCCAAGCTGCTCCAGCATGGGGGGCAGGGTGCTGCGGATCAGGTCGTCATCGTCCACCAGCAGGATGCGGAGAGAGTGCTTGGGCGAAGGCTCGGTCGACAGGGCCAGGGCCTTCGCCGCGGAGTCCGGGGCCACGGAGGGAAAGCCGAGGGTGATGCAGGTGCCCTTGCCGACCTCGCTCAGGATGTCCAGGGTGCCGCCATGGGCCTTGGCCGTGCCGTAGACCATGGCGAGGCCCAGGCCGGTACCACGGCCAGCGGCCTTGGTGGTGAAGAAGGGCTCGGTGACCCGGGAGAGGATCTCCTGGGGGATGCCCTCGCCGGTGTCCTGGATCTGAAGCATCACGCGCCCCTCCTGGCGGAAGGTCCGGATCCAGAGAGTCCCGCCCCGGGGCATGGCATCGAAGGCGTTGACGCAGAGGTTCATGAAGGCGCTGCCCAGGGTGGTGGCTTCGCCCATGATCGGGGGCAGGTCCTTGTCCAGCTGCACCTCGAAGATGAAGCGCTGCCGACTGGTGCGGATGAGCAGATCCAATTCCCTGCGCACCAGGGCATTGAGGTCCATGACGGCGGGCTCGTGGAGCCCCTTCCGGGCGAAGTCCGTGAGGCCCTTCACCAGGTCCCGGCCCCGGGTTGCGGCATGCTCGATGGTCTGCAGCGACTTCTGCAGAGAGGGGTCGGCCTCGTGCTTCAGCTGCAGCAGGGTGGCCATGCCCAGGACCGCGGCCAGCACGTTGTTCATGTCGTGGGCGATGCCGCCGGCGAGGCTGCCGAGGCTGTCCAGCCGCTGGGAGTGCTGCACCTCGGCTTCCAGCTTGCGGCGCTCCTCCTCGTCCTGGCGCTGCTGGCTGAGGTCCAGGGCGAACACCAGGGTGGCGCGGCCTCCGGGCAGCTCGATGGGGACCGTCTGCACCTCGACCCAGACCTCCCGGCCCCTCCGGGTCAGGAATTCCTCCTGAACGGGCGCCGTGGGCAGACCATCCCGGGCCGAGGCCTGGATGCGCTCCGCGACGGCCGCCCGGTGGTCGGGACTGATGATCTCCATGACTTCCAGCCCGAGGAGGTCCTCGGGCCGGTCCACCTCGAGCAGCCTTGCGGCGGCGGTGTTGGCCAGCAGCAACCGCCCGGACGTGTTGATCAGCATGGGGGCAGGTGAGGACTCGAAGAGGAGCCTGAACCGGAGTGAGCTCAGCTCGAGGTCCTGGATCAGGTTGTTCTGTTCCTGACTCGTGCTGGCCAGCCTCCGGACCCACAGGAAGATCCCCAGGCCGCCCATGATCCAGAAGGCCAGGACCGTCAGGATCGAGACCCCCTTGTGGGTCAGACCGGCGGCGGTGGGCAGGCCCACGGGCACCGTGACGCTGATGCCGCCGCGCACGTCACCCACCCGGTAGCCCTGCTGGGCGTGGCAGCCCAGGCAGCTGGGTTCCACCAGGAAGGCGCCCATGTACCGGAGCACGGGTCGGCCGCTCTCCTGGAGCACCTCGGAGTAGTCCCGGGCGCCGCGCTCGAAGGCCTGGAGCGCCTTCTGCTCCCAGGGGTCCGCCGCGTTCTCAGGGCGGATCGGCTTGAGGCTCGTGATGTGGGACGTGTGGCCGGCCTTCTCGTCCTCCATCTCGTGGACCATGCGCGTGAGGTAGGCGGGATTGACCAGGGTGAGCCTCACCCCCGTGGTGGTGGTGACATCGCGCTGGTGGTGATCCTGCAGGTAGGGATTCGGCGGGGTCCGTGCGTCTGCCGGGACATAGACCCCCCCCCGCTGGGCTGCCCAGCTGCGGTAGAGCAGGTCCTTGCGGTAGCTGTCCATGGCCCGGTTGAGGGCGATGACCCGGTCTTCCCGGGCCGAGGAGTAAAGGATCAGGCCCAGGATGCCCGCAGCGATCAGGGTCCAGGCGCTGAACAGGGCCAGGAACGTCCGGCCCCCCGAGGCACTGAGCACAGAGCGGGAGCGGAGGGGCATGGCGGGGGTCCTGGTCGGAAGCCGGAGGCGGATTCAGGGGTTCAGGCTTCGCGCCCGCACCAGGCGACGAGCTGGCCGGGGATGGCGTCCAGGGGCGCCTGCTCTTCCACGGCCCCGCGCAGGTAGGCCACCCGCGGCATGCCGTAGACCACGCAGGTGGCTTCGTCCTGGCCCACGGTGCGCGCGCCCTTCTGGCGCATCTGCAGCAGGCCCCGGGCCCCGTCCTCGCCCATGCCGGTGAGGATGACTCCCATGGCGTGGGGCCCGCAGGCCTCCGCGACCGAGTGGAAGAGCACATCAACAGAGGGCAGGTGCCGGGAGACCCGCTCCTGGCCCTGGAGGACGGCCACCATGCCGACGCCACCGCGGGCGACGGAGAGGTGGATGTCGTTGGGCGCAAGGTAGATCGTGCCAGGCTTCAGGGTCTCGCCGTCCTGGGCCACCTTCACCCGGGCCCGGCTGCTGCGGTTCAGGCGCTCGGCGAAGGCCACCGTGAAGCCCGGCAGCATGTGCTGCACGACGACGATGGGCGGCAGGTTCTCCGGGATGGCCTCGAAGACCTGGCGCAGCGCTTCGGTGCCGCCGGTGCTGGAGCCGATGGCGATCAGGGCGCGCCCGGCCCGGGCGCGCTGGGCCAGGGGAGCCAGGGCCGTGCTGGCGTCATGGGCGGCGGCCCGCCGGCCGGTCACGTGGGCCAGCGATGCGGCATAGACAGTCTCGGCGATCTCGGTGCCCATGGCCTCCAGGCCGGTGGCCTGGTCCAGGGCCGGCTTGCCGATGACATCGATGGCGCCCAGGTCCAGAGCGTCCAGCGCCGTGGAGGTGCCCTTGGCCGTGAGGCTGGAGAGCATCACAACGGGCATGGGGTGGGCCTTCATCAGCTTGCTCAGGAAGGTGATGCCGTCCATGCGGGGCATCTCGACGTCCAGGGTGAGGACATCCGGGTTGAGGTCCCGGACGCGCTCCCGGGCTTCGTAGGGGTCCTTCGCGACGCCCACGACCTCCAGGTTCGGGTGTCGCGAGAGGATGTTCTTCAGCACCTGGCGCACCAGCGCACTGTCATCGACGATGAGTACCCGCTTCATTTCCGTGTTCATGAGAACAACTCCACGTCACCTTCCGCCGTCGACCGGTTGAATTCCTGCAGATAGTTAAGCTCACGGGTGATGACCGTGTCGTTGTGGGTGCGCTCCATCCGCTTCACCAGCACCTGCCCCGTGTGGGGGAAGAAATACACCTTCCGGGGGTGGATGCCCCCCAGGTCCTCGGTCCAGATGGGGATGTCCTCGTTCATCAGGAACCGCCGCACGAAGTCGATGTTCTGGCCGCCGATGTCGGTGGTCATCCCCGGCAGCACTCGGCCGCCGCCGAAGGCCTTGGCCACCAACCGGTCCCGCTTGGCGCCCAGATGCAGCATGTTGTTGATCAGGTACTCCATGGCCGCCGCCCCGTAGCGGGCCGCGAAGAACCGGTCCGGATCCGCCTCGCCCTTCTTGGCCGGCAGCATGAAGTGGTTCATGCCCCCCACCATGGAGATGGGATCCAGCAGACAGGCCGCCACGCAGCTGCCCAGCACGGTCACGATCACCTCATCCTGGTCCGTGGCGTAGAATTCCCCCGGCAGGATCTTCATGGCCTGCCGGTTGAAGTGGCGGTCCAGATACTTCGAGGCCCGCCCGTGGACCATGGGGATGGAGGGACTCATGCCGGGTCCCCTTTGCGCCGGTAGATGGTCTGGCCGAGGGACTGGAAGCCCAGGCTGTTGTCCAGGAGGGACTCGGAGTGGCCCACGAAGAGCAGACCGTCCGGCTCCAGGAGCCCGTGGTAGCGCCGCAGGAGGTCGCGCTGGGTGGGCTTGTCGAAGTAAATCATCACGTTGCGGCAGAAGATGGCCTGGAAGGGGCCGCCCTCCAGGGGCCACACCGCATCCAGCAGGTTCATCTGCGTGAAGGTGATGAGCTTCCGCAGCTCGGGGCGGATGCGGACCTGGTCCTGGTTCTCGCCCTTGCCGCGCAGGAAACCCAGGCGCTTCCACTCGTCCGTGAGGCTCTCCACCCGCGCCATGGGATAGACGCCGCGGGACGCGGTGTTCAGCACGGCCGTGTCGAGGTCCGTGGCCAGGATCTGGATGGCGGCGGAGCTGCCGAAGGCCTTGGTGAGCGTCATGGCCAGCGTGTAGGGCTCCTCGCCGGTGGAGCAGCCCGCGCTCCAGATGCGGATGCGCTTGGAGGCGGCGTAGGCGGGCTTCAGGAGCTCGACCAGCCGGGTGAAGTGGTGACCCTCGCGGAAGAAGCTGGTGAGGTTGGTGGTGAGGGCATTGACGAACTCCGGCCATTCCGCCGCCTGGGGGTCCCGCAGGAGGTCGTGGTACTGCTCGTAGGACCGGAGGCCCAGGGCCCGCAGGCGCTTGGCGAGGCGCGACTGCACCATGGTGATCTTGTGGTGGGCCAGGGCGATGCCCGAGTGGGCGTGCAGCAGGTTGCGCAGGGCATCAAAGGTGGCCGGGGACAGCGGCACCCGGTCCAGGGCCAGCGGGTCCCGTGCGAGCGGGTCCGCCGGGCGGTTCATACCTCCACCGTGGCCGCTCCAGCCTCCAGCCGCAGGAGGCCGGACACATCCAGGATCAGGGCCACGCGGCCGTCACCAAGAATGGTGGCGCCGGAGATCCCCTCGACCCGCTTGTAGTGGGTCTCCAGGCTCTTGATGACCACCTGTTGCTGGCCGAGCAGCTCGTCCACGGCCATGGCCGCGCGGCGGCCCTCCGACTCCACCAGCACCAGCAGGGCCCGCCCGGTGTTCTGGCAGGAGCCCAGGGCCAGCAGGCGCTGGAGCCGCACCACGGGAATGAACTCCCCGCGCAGGCTGATCACTTCCCGGTCGCCCTTCACGGTCTGCACGTCGGCGTCGTTGCACTGGAAGCTCTCCAGCACCGAGGCCAGCGGGAAGACATAGGTTTCGTCCGCGACCCGGACCGTGAGGCCGTCCAGGATGGCGAGGGTGAGCGGCAGCACCAGGCGGATGG
>CAIRAS010000098.1 GCA_903876615.1 uncultured Holophagaceae bacterium | reverse complement strand
GTGGCCTCCTCGAAGAAGGCAGTTCGGAATTGGGCCATGGGATCAGACACGGGAACCTCAGATGACTTTGTTCACCACTTCAAGGAGTTTCTCGGGGCTGAAGGGCTTCACGATCCATCCCGTGGCGCCGGCTTCCTTGCCCTTCATCTTCATGCTCGCGTCGGATTCCGTGGTCAGCACCAGGATGGGCGTGAACTTGAACTCCGGGAGGGCACGCAGCCGCTGCACGAGGGTGATGCCGTCCATGCGCGGCATGTTTACGTCCGTGATGATGAGGGAGAGCTTCTTGCCCGGAGCGACCTCCAGGGCCTCGACACCATCGCCCGCCTCGACGACCTCGAAGTTCGCGCCCTTGAGCGTGAAGGTGATCATCTGGCGCATCGTGCTCGAGTCATCGACCGTGAGGATGCATGGGCTCATCGTTTCAGCTCCTGGTCAGAAAAGGTCTACGTCGCCGGCGGCGAGCGAGTCGCTCTTCACCGCGCTGAAGCGCACCTGGTTGGCTTCGATGCCCTGGAGGGTGCTGTCCAGCTCGGCCAGGGCGGCCGTTTCCGGGCCCCCGGCGGTCAGTTGCTGCTGGAAGGCGCGCCAAGCCAGCGCCTGGGCCAGGAGGTTGTCCAGCTCCCGGAGGCAGGCCTGCAGGGTCTGGTGCACGAGATCCTCGAACTGCAGGCTGCGCACCACGTGGCCGACCTGCTCACCGATGATGCGGGCATTGGCCTCCAGCTGGCCCACGAGATCCTCCACCCGCTGGTTGCTGGCCTCCAGGGCCTGCACCAGCTTCATGGAGTCACCCTTGGAAGCGACGGCGATGTTCAGGTCCTTGCTGGCGATGGCCTGCACGTGGGAATCGGTGCGCTCGAGCGCCTGCCGGGTGCCACTGATCTGGTCCTGGATGGTGGCGCTCAGGCTGGTGCTGCGGTCCGCCAGCTTGGAGACCTCACCCGCCACGACGGCGAAGCCCGCGCCGAACTTGCGGGCATGGGCGGCCTCGATGTTGGCGTTGAGGGAGAGCAGGTGGGTGCGGCCGGCGATCTCGGAGAGCTCGCCCAGCATGTCCTCCATCCGCTCAGAGCGCTTCCGGATGTCCTCGATCTCGGCCACCAGCTGCATGGACGACTTGGAGATCTCCATCATGTTGACCACGAAGCCGTCCAGGGTGCCCATGATGGAGCTGCTCACGGAGTCGAAGCCCCCCGTGGCGCCACCCTCGATGGTGATGGACATGGCGACCTGGACTTCCGCGGCCAGCTGATGCTGGTGCTGCACACTGCGGTCCAGGGTCCGCAGGGCTTCCCCCAGGGTCTGGGCGGCCTCGCCGACCAGGCTGTCCGCCTGGAGCAGCTCGGGCTTCAGGAAATTCACCTGACTTTCCAGCATGTCCGCTTCGCGGGTGGCCATCCGGAGCAGAGCCTCCCGGGCCACCCCGACTGGCGCCGTCAGAGACGGAACCGGGTCGGTGGTGGGCCCCGAGGCGGCGCTGCTGGAGAACCATCGGCTCATGTCTGGTCTCCGCTGAACAGGCCTGCCATCCCCAGGGGGAGGAAGCGGGTCTTCCACTCCTCCTTGACGCCGGTCAGCTTGAGCTCGACGCCCCTGGACCGCAGGTCGCGGTCCAGGACGCTGAGCAGCTGGAGCCCGGAGAGGTCCATATCCCCGATGCCGGAGAGATCCACCTCGACGGTGCCCGAGTCTGCCGCCATCAGGGGCTGCGCCTGCTCCCACTGCTGGTGAACAGAGAAGACGTCCAGATCGCCCTCAAGGGCAAGCGATTTGGGAGCGGCAGCCGGTTTCTTGGTCATGGGGTCAGGTCGTCGCGGATTCGAGGGCCACGAGCTCGTTGTCCGTGAGCAGGCGGTCCAGGTCGAGCAGGATCAGCATGGAGTC
>CAIRAS010000097.1 GCA_903876615.1 uncultured Holophagaceae bacterium | reverse complement strand
CGGCATCCTGGACATCATCCTCCAGCGCCTCTCCACCTACATCGAGAAGGCCGTGAAGCTCACGGCCAAGGTGAAGGGGGCCATGACCTACCCCGTGGCGGTCATCACCATCGCCATCTCTGTGGTGGTCATCATCATGGTCAAGGTCATCCCGGTCTTCTCCGCCATGTATGACGGCATGGGCGCCAAGCTGCCCTTCCCCACCCTGGTCTGCATGGCCATCTCGAACGCCCTCATCAACTACAGCTGGCTGATCGTAATCGCCGTAGTGCTGGTGGTGCTGGGCCTGCGCCAGTACTACCGGACGCCGCCAGGCCACCTCCAGATCGATGGGATCTTCCTGAAGCTCCCCATCCTCGGGGATGTGCTGCGCAAGGTAGCCGTGGCCCGTTTCTGCCGCACCCTGGGCACCCTCATCAGCTCGGGCGTGCCCATCCTCGAAGGCATGGACATCACCGCCCGTACCGCCGGCAACATGGTCATCCAGAACGCCATCCTCAAGTCCAAGGACGCGGTGGAGCAGGGCCGCAACATCAGCGGCCCCCTGGCGGAAACCAAGGTCTTCCCGCCCATGGTGGTGCAGATGGTGGGCGTGGGCGAGGCCACCGGCGCCCTGGACGCCATGCTGGCCAAGGTGGCCGATTTCTACGAGGACGAGGTGGACAACGCCGTGGCCAACCTCACCAGCCTCATGGAGCCCGTGATGATCGCCATGCTCGGCGGCATCATCGGCTTCATCGTGGTCGCCATGTACCTGCCGATCTTCAACTTGGCGAACGTGTTCGGCAAGGACTAGCCGCACGTTCCTTGCTACTGAATGCCGTGGAGGTTCCCATGTTTCAGCGCAACCGGGCCCGGGGTTTCTCCCTGGTAGAAATTCTTCTGGTCCTTGCCATCATTGGCATTATCAGCGGCATCGCCATTCCCAGCTACATGGGTCAGCGCCGCCGCGCCCGGATAGTCGGCGATGCGATCTCAAACGCCAAGGTCGTCCAGATGGCCCTGGAGAGCCGCAAGGCCGAGAACGGCATCTATGGCACTGCGGGTGACTACAACTGGACCGTGGGCGTAGCGGACACGAGTGCAGCAACGCTGCTCCCGACCCTCACCACCCTAGGTGGCAGCAAGATGACCTACAAGCTGACCATCGATGCCGGCGGGGTGACCTACAACCTATGGGTCTATGATCCCAGCCTTAGCGGCGCGACGGCCTACCAGACCAACCAGGCTGGGACCGAATTGGCCCGGATGCACTAAGCCACTGCGTCTTTAGCTGGCCCGTTGCAATTCGGGATTCAGCAGAAGTCAAATTAGGTCCGGTGCCTGCCCGCATCGGCCCACCCCAGAGCCAGCAACAGGAGCCCTGCCCCGGCGCTGAAGGTAGCCATCAGCCAGACCGGTGTGGGGGGGGGCGGTGCATTGAGCACCTCGTCCGGGATGTTCTGCCAGGTCTTGATCTTCTTGCCGCTGGGCAGCCGCAGCACATTGGCTTCGGGTTGGAAGAGCTTGCCCGCCAGATGGACCTCCTGTTGGCCAGGCCCCCGGTGGACCAGTCGCTCCGTGGCGGCATAGGGCAGTACCCAGGGAATGAGGTCCCGGCGCCAGGGCTGGGGCAGTTCCTCGCCGCTGAGGGCGATGGTCAGGATCAGGCCCACGAGCCCGAAGACCACGGGCACAGCCAGGCTGTTGATGCGGTCCGAGACCCAGAGGTAGAGGGCCAGCAGGGGCACACTGCCCAGCCACAGCCACCCCAGGAGCCGGGCCATGAGGAGACCTGGATAGGGCTGGGCCAAGAGGGGGTTCGCCCAGCCCAGCAGCTTCCTCTCCGCGAAGAGCAGGAGCCCGAGGGCCCCCAGAAGCGCGGCCACCAGGAGCAGCACCAGGACTGCCTTGGCCAGAAAGTACCCCCGCCGGGAGAGCGGCATGGCATGGAGATGGCGCCAAGTCTTGAAGCGGTGCTCGGGCCGGAACACCAGGGCTGGCAGCAGCGCTAGCATCAAGGGATGGAAGAACCCGCCCCAGAGGGCCACCACCAGCCTGGGCTGGAGGGCGTCTAGGGTGGCCCCACTGTCCGTCGTAAGGGCCTGCAGCCCCAGCAGGGGCCGCTCGAAGACCAGGAACTCCGCCAGCAGGAAGAGCAGGGGCAGCAGCCAGAGGGTCCGGAGGGCAGGGGAGCGCCGGAGCTTGAGGGTCTCGGCGCGGAGCTGGCGAAGGAAGGCACTCACGGCATCCCCTCAGGCCTGGGCGTCGCGGCGACGGACAAAATCCGCGGTGCCCAATGCCACCAGTGCCGCTGCCAGCAGCAGGCCCACAGGCACCCAGGACCAGGGAAGCACTCGCCAGCGCTCGAAGACGATGCCCATCTGGGCGGCCACGCCCCAGGGCAGGGTATAGATCACGGCGCTGAGGCCCACTAGGCGCGCCGCCAGCCAGCTGCCCGCCAGAGCCGCGGTCAGGCTGATCCAGAGTCCCGGGAACCGCAGGGACAGCCAAGTCTGGAAGGCCACCACGCCCAGCAGGGCCAGGGCCGAATAGGCCGTGAACCCCACCAGGAGGCTCCAGGGCAGGGGCCCCATGAGCAGCAGGGGCCGCGTCTGCAGGAGCTTCCCGAGCAGGCCGAGGGCCAGGACAAAGACTCCCAGGGAGCCCAGGACCAGCACGCCGTGACCCAGGGCCTTCACCAGGTAGTGGGTGTGTCGGGGGATCGGCTGCAGGAGCAGCCGGTTCCAGGCCCGGGCCTCCCGCTCTTGCTCCCAGGACAGCTCCGCGATGAGGGCTGCGGCCAGGGGCATGACCACCAGGTTCCAAATGACAAAGTTCAGCTCCAGCCAGAACCGGAAGCCCGGCCGGAACGGCTGGACCCGGCTCTCGGAAAACCCGAACAGGATGGCCAGGAAGCCCAGCTGGCAGAGGGGCGCCAGCACGGCCACCACCAGCACCCAGCTCTTGTGCCACTTGACCCGCTCCGCGGCGAAGGCGGCCCGCAGGGCGGTGCTCATGGCGCCTCCAGCAGGGCCAGGAACCGCGCCTCGAGGTTGGCCTTGTGGGGACTCAGCTCGTAGAGGTCGCAACCCCCGGCCACCAGGCAGGCCGCCACGCGGGGCGCCGCGTCCAGCGGGGCCTGGACCAGAACCCGGCCGTCGGCCTCGTGGCAGGCGAAGCCCGCCCGCGCCAGGACCGCCAGGGCCTGGGCGGCGTTCCCCACCTGGACCCGCAACTCCGCTTGACCTGGAGCGCCCAGCTGCTCCATGGGGCCCTGGTACCGCAGCTTCCCCCGATGGATGACCACCAGGTCCTGGGCCACCTGCTCCACCTCCGCCAGCAGGTGGCTGGAGAGGAACACAGAGGCACCGGTTTCCAGGGGCAGGCGCCGGATCAGCTCCCGCATGTCCTGGATGCCCGAAGGGTCCAGACCGTTGGTGGGCTCGTCCAGGATCAGCAGCCGGGGCTGTCCCATGAGGGCGAGGGCCACACCCAGGCGCTGCCGCATGCCCAGGGAGTATTCCCGCACGGGCCGCCGGGCGTCCTGGACCAGCTGCACCAGACCCAGGACCCGGTCCGTTTCGGCTCGGGGCAGGTCCCGCAGGAGCCGCGTGATCTCCAGGTTCTCCAGCCCCGTGAGGTGGTCGTAGAGGGCCGGGGACTCGACCAGGGCCCCGATCTGGGCCAGGGCCGCAGGATGCCCAGGCGGCATGCCCAGCACCTCGGCTGTTCCCGCATCAGCCTTCAGCAGTCCCAGCAGCAGGGAAATGGTGGTGGTCTTGCCGGCGCCGTTGGGGCCCAGAAAGCCCGTGATGGTCTGGGGGCGCACGAGGAGGTCCAGGCCATCAACCACCAGCCTCGAACCGTAGCGTCGGCTCAACCCCGTAGCCGAAATGACGAACTCCATCTGGTGGACCTCCTTTGCGGCCTGCGGATCACCCAAGGGCATGAGGGTAACCGCCTTCCAGATATCGCATAGAATGGGGCCGCATTCCACACGCGAGCGCCCTGAGCGGCGAGATCCCAGTAGCGGCCGCACCGGGACCACACCCCAACGAAAAAGCGGGGACCCAAAGGCCCCCGCTCTGCTGCTTGATCGGACGAGTTAATCCACGCCGGCGACCTTGGTGAAGTTGTTGGTGGTAGCACCAGCGACAGTGAACCCGGCATTGAGGTAAACCGAAGAAGCAATCACGCCATTTGCGCCGCCCGCAGGAGCGAGGAAACCGACGCAGGTCTGGCCCATTTTCCCGACGACAGCAATACCTTCCGTCGTGGTTCCAGGAGTAGTGACGTTTTCAGTCCCGACCGTGGCGAAATAGCCAGGCAAGGCACCGGTCGTGTTCCAGGGGTTGGTAGCGGTCCAGAACTGAGGGATCACGGGGGCCGCAGCCGTCCCGACAAGGGCCGCCCCGGTCACGGTTGTGCCAGCGTCCTTGAGCTTGTCATAAGTGCCAATGAGGTCAGAAATAATGTTCTCCGCATTAGCCCTGGCAGACTTGTCCCGGGCGCGGGCACGCTGGCCGAGCAGAGCGGGAATGGCGATGGCGCTGATGATGCCGATGATGGCGAGCACGAGCAGCAGCTCGATGAGGGTGAAGCCTTTCTGGTTCTTCATGGGGTCTCCTTTGACCGTGAGTGGGCGTTGGCCGCTGGGAACTACATATCAAGCCCCGTGCCAACTTCCCAGGGCCTGGAAAATGCCTCCAAAACCCAGTCAATCAGTCAACTTAGATGCCATAAGTATTAATGCTTACAGCTATGTCAGGCCTGTCTCTGACGCATTACGGCAGTAGGGGGCTCCACTGCGTCAGTTTCAGGGGGCCTCACCCAGCTTCGCCCTTAGATCTGTGGCCCCCCGGTGCCTCGGATCCAGCTTCAAGGCTTCCTGGGCAGCCCTTCGCGCTTCGTCGTTCCGGCCCAGGTCCCTCAGAATCTGCCCCTTACGCCACCAGGCGCCGGGGGCGCCTGCGGAGCCGCCTTCGAGGGGTTCGCGGAGGACCTGGTCCAGGGCGGCGAGGCCTTCGGGGCGGTGGAGGCCGCTGACGGCGGCCACCTTGCCCAGCTGCAGACGAAGGAGACTCGGGGCGTCGGCCTGAGGCAGGGCGTCCTGAAGGACCTTCCAGGCGGTCTCGGGCTGGCCGCCATGGAGGTAGGCGTCGCTGACGGCGGCCACGGCCCGGGCGTGGGTGCGCACGCCGGGCAGGAGGCGGGCGGCCTCGGCCCGGAGCCGGGCATTCTTTCCGGCTTCTCCCAGGGCCTTCTTCGCCGGGCGGGAGTCGAGGGCATCCAGCCACTGGCTGGCCACCTCAGGGTTGCCGGGGGCTAGGGCCAGGGCCCGCTGGAAGGCGGGCTCCGCGTCCCGCCAGCGGCCTTCCTCCACCAGGATCAGGGCCCGCAGCAGCTCGCCCCGGGCGGGGGCCAGGCGGGCCAGGTGGTCCGCGCACTGAAGGGCCTTGCGGGTGGAGCCGCCCAGAATTCCGGGAAGCAGCTCGTAGGCCAGGCCCAGGCTCGTCCAGGCTGGCGCCAGGGTGGGGTCGGCCTCGGTGGCGGCCCGCAGGTCATCCAGGGCGCCGAGGGCCTCTCGCAGGGCGCCCAGGTCCCGCTGTTTGATGGCCTGACCCGCCCGCGCCAGACCCCGGGCCAGCAGGGCGTCCGCGAGCCGGGGGTTCACCTGGAGCGCCCGGTCCGCGTCGGCCAGGGCCTCGCCGAAGCGCTGGAGGCTG
>CAIRAS010000096.1 GCA_903876615.1 uncultured Holophagaceae bacterium | reverse complement strand
TGCTGGGCTACTCGGACAGCAACAAGGACGGCGGCTTTGTCACCTCCCGCTGGGAGCTCTACAAGGCCGAGCAGGACCTGGTGGCCGTGGCCCGGCGCCACGGCGTGCGGCTGCGCCTCTTCCACGGCCGCGGCGGCTCCGTGGGCCGCGGCGGCGGCCCGGCCTACGAGGCCATCCTGGCCCAGCCCGCGGGCGCGGTGAACGGCCAGATCCGCCTCACAGAGCAGGGCGAGGTCATCGCCGCCAAATACGGCCACCCCGCCGTGGGCCGCCGCAACCTGGAGGTGCTGGTGGCCGCCACCCTGGAGGCCAGCCTGCCCCAGGGCCCCGGCGATGGCGAGGACCCGCGTTTCTCCGCAGCCATGGACCTCCTGTCCGCGGAAGCCTGCGCGGCCTACCGCAACCTGGTCTATGAGACTGAAGGCTTCGAGCGCTACTTCTGGGAGTCCACGCCCATCTCCGAGATCGCCCGCCTGAACATCGGCTCGCGGCCCGCCAGCCGCAAGGGCGGCCGGGCCATCACGGACCTGCGGGCCATCCCCTGGGTCTTCAGCTGGGGCCAGTGCCGCCTCATGCTGCCGGGCTGGTACGGCTTCGGTTCGGCGGTGCAGACCTTCCGCGCGGCGCGGGGCGAGGTGGGGCTGGCGCTGCTGCGGGAGATGTACGCCCACTGGCCCCCCTTCCGCAGCCTCCTCTCCAACCTGGACATGGTGTTGGCCAAGGTGGACCTGGCCATCGCCAGCCGCTACGCGGACCTGGTGGGCGACGCGGCCCTGCGGACCCGCATCTTCGGGCGCATCGAGCAGGAGTGCGCGGCCACCCTCGAGGCCCTGCGCACCATCACCGGCCAGGCAGAGCTGCTGGAGGACAACCCCACCCTGCGGCGCTCCATCCAGCACCGCTTCCCCTACCTGGACCCGCTGAACCATCTCCAGGTGGAGCTGCTGAGCCGCTACCGCGCCGGCGACCTCGACGGCCGCACCGAGCGCGGCATCCTCCTGTCCATCAACGGCCTCGCCGCGGGACTGCGCAACAGCGGGTGAGGCGGAAAGAACAATTCCGCCAGCAAGACACCAAGGCACCAAGGCACCAAGAAAAGCAGAGCAGAAGCCCTTGCAGTTCTTGGTGCCTTGGTGCCTTGGTGGCAATTCCCTTTATCAGTCCTGATGAAGCGCGAAGGCAGGTTCGCCTTCGGCTGCAGGCTTGGCAGGTGCGGTCGCTTCGGCGGTCTTCCAGCCCCAGGCGCCGATGACGGCCTTGAAGGTGAAGGTGATCACGGCGAGGGCGCCGAGGCCGAAGAGGACGTCGCCGGGCATGCGCAGCCAGGTGAAGGTGCGCATGAGGGGGCTCTGCACCACGGCCGCGCTGCGGGCATACCAGGTGCCGTGCTCGAGGCTCTGCACGAACTGGTAGAGGCCGCTGGGAATCAGAGAGAAGACCAGCATGAGGACCAGGCCCAGGTTCAGGCCCCAGAAGCCGTAGCGCAGCCACTTCTCGTCCCAGGCCTTGTCCGGGGTCATGCCGCGCAGGGCGAACAGCATGAGCGAGATGGCCAGGAAGCCGTAGACCCCGAAGAGCGCGGCGTGGCTGTGGATGGGCGTGGTGTTGAGGCCCTGGCTGAAGTAGAGGATCGAAGGCGGGTTGATGAGCATGCCGAAGACGCCGGCGCCCAGCAGGTTCCAGAAGCAGACGGCGGCGAAGAACTTGAAGGGCCACTCGTAGCCGCTGCCCAGGGCCCGGCCGGCCTTGAGGCTCTGCGCGATCTCGAAGCCCACGATGGTGAGAGGCACGATCTCCAGGGCGCTGAACACGGAGCCCAGGGCCGCGATGGAGGCCGGGGAGCCCGTGTAGTAGAGGTGGTGGAAGGTGCCGATGATGCCGCTGCCGAGGAAGAGGCCCACGGAGAGGCTCACGGCGCGCAGAGCAGTGCTCTCGCGGAGCAGGCCCATGCGGGTGGTGAGCAGCGCGATGGCCACGGTGGCGAAGACCTCGAAGAAGCCCTCCACCCAGAGGTGGACCACCCACCAGCGCCAGTATTCGGCCATGGCGATGTGGGTCTCACGGGTGTACATGAAGCCCGCGGAGTAGAAGAGCGGGATCGCGACGGCGGACAGAACGAAGAGCTTGAGCAGACCCACGCGGCCCTTCTCGCCGCGCAGGGCGGGCAGCAGGGCCCGCACCACCATCACCAGCCAGCCGATCATGCCCACGGTGAGCAGGATCTGCCAGAGGCGGCCCAGCTCCACGTATTCATAGCCCTGATGGCCCAGCATGAACGATCCCGACAGCTTGCCCAGGATGGCCTGGTGGGCGCCCGTGAGGGCCCCGACGACAACGACCACGAGGGCCACCAGCAGGCCGGCCACGCCGATCCACTGGCCCTTGGGCTCCTTGGCGCTGAGCTTGGGGCCCAGGTAGAGGCCCGTGGCCAGCCAGCAGGTGGCGATCCAGAAGACGGCCAGCTGCAGGTGCCAGGTGCGGGAGGCCGCGTAGGGCAGGATGCGGGACAGGTCCACGCCGTAGAGCGCGTTGCCTTCCACGGCGTCATGGGCGGTCAGGACACCCATGCCGATCTGCACCAGGAACAGGGCCATGGCCACCGCGAAGTAGAGGGCCGACCAGCGCTGGCTGGGGGTGGCGGGTGCCGCGGGGATCGCCTGGGGTGCGGGGAAGTCCTCGGCAGGCTGGCTGGCGTGGTGCCAGACCATGAGGCCCACGCCCAGGATCAGCAGGATGATGGAGAGGATGCTCCAGAGGTGGCTGATGGGCGTGATGGTGTTGCCCACCAGGGGCTCATGGGGCCAGTTCTGGGTGTAGCTGGCCTCGGAGCCGGGCCGGCGCGCCGCGGCGGTCCAGGCGGTCCACAGCCAGAAGTCGGCCACCCGCTCGCCCTCGGCCTGGGTGGGAATCCAGCGGGCGGGGATGGCGGCTTCCTTGTCGCCCTCCACGGCGATGCGGGCCAGCTCCGCGCGGGTCTGGAGGTAGGCCTGGGCTTGGGCCGCATCCAGCTTCAGGGTGTCGGTGGCTATTTCATACTTATTATTCTGAAATAAAGCCACGGTCTGGGCCCTGGCTTCCGCCGGGGAAACGCCCCGGGCGGTCACGCCGGCCAGGGTGCCCACCGCCCACTGGTGCAGGGCCTTGGCCGTCCAGTCCGGCGCCAGGTAGGAGCCGTGACCAAGGATGGAGCCGATGTGTTGCCCGCCGTGGCCCAGGTAGCTCACCTGGCCCGCGAGGATCTGACCGGGTCCCACCAGGAGGGTGCCGTCCTCAGCCACCACCCGCTGCGGGATGGGCGGAGCATTCTGGGCGATCTGCCGCCCCCCCAGTCCCAGCACCCCGAAACCTGCCAGCAGCACCAGCAGAACCAGCCACCACCTTGCTTTCATGACTTCCTCCGAACCGGCGCAACCGACGCCAGAGAGGAGTATCCCCTAATTCTCCATATTTAGGACCAACTATTCTTAATTGTGATCCAGGGCACCCGCCCGGCCCTCCCCGGGGGCCTCTTCGGCAAAACCACTGGCTCCCGTGGCTGGATTCCAAGTACCTTGGGCTTGGTTCTTCTGGTCTGTGAAAGGGTATTGTCGTCCATGGCCCATCCCGCGCTGCTGCCCGTCGTCCTCACCTGCAATACGGATCTGCGGTTCATCGACCTGATCCAGGTGGTGGGCGCGGAGTTCCTCAAGCACCTGAGCTTCACCCAGGAGGACGGTGAGCGCCTCTGGCTGGCCATCCAGGAAGGCATCGCCAACGCCATGCGCCATGGCAACAAGCTGGACAAGGACAAGCCCCTCAAGGTGACCTTCACGCCCCGGGCGGACCGCTTCGAGATCCGCATCGAAGACAAGGGTCCCGGCGTGGACCTGGACGCCCTTCCCAATCCCAACCTGCCCGAGAACCTGCTCAAGCCCGGCGGCCGGGGCGTGTTCTTCATGCGTCAGGTCATGGACGAGGTCTTCATGGAGCGCACCCCCACAGGCTCCACCCTGGTGCTGGTGAAGGCCCGGAAGGTCCGCGAAGCCCAGGCATGAAGGCCGTGGACTGGCGCCGTCGCGCCCTCTGGCTGGCTGGCCTGACCATCGCCTACAACCTGCTGGAGGGCGTGGTCTCCATGGCCTTCGGCTGGGCCGACGACTCCGTGGCCCTCTTCGGCTTCGGCGCGGACAGCTTCATCGAGGTGGCCTCGGCGCTGCTGGTCCTCTGGAAACTTTTGGACCACGGCAACCTCGCCCGGGAGCGCCAGGCGACGCTCCGCATCGGCTGGCTCTTCCTGGCCCTGGCCATGGGTATCGCCGGCGGCGCCGTGCTGCAGCTGACCGCCCGGACCCACCCGCCCACCACGCTGCCGGGCCTGATCATCGCCCTGCTGTCGCTCTCCTTCATGGCCTTCCTCTGGCGGGCGAAGCTGCGCGCGGCCCAGGCCCTGGACAGCGCGACCCTGGCCGCGGACGCCGCCTGCAGCCTGGCCTGCATCCAGCTCTCCGGTGTCCTGCTGGCAGGCAGCTTGCTGTTTCTGCTCTCCCCCGCCCTCTGGTGGGTGGATGCAGTCTCGGCCCTGGCCCTGGCGGCGCTCATCGGCCGGGAAGGCCTGGGCATGGTCCGCGCCGCCCGCAGCGCGGCCTTCACCGGTGGCTGCGGCTGCGGACACTAGGCCTGGTGCGCGCCGATCACCCCGCACTCCCCGGGCAGCCGCACGTAGACCATCTCCAGGCCCTCGGCGGCCACGGCAGCCATGAGGCGGTCGGCTTCTTCCTCGGTGACCATGAAGGCCACCTCGATCGGCAGGTCCCCCGCCAGCTCGATGAAGTGGTCCGCGTGGATGAGGCCATGACGGCCGAAGCCCGCGATGGCCTTGAAGGCCGAACCGCCCCGCAGGCCCAGGTGGCGTGCCTCCTTGAGGAGCCACTCGTAGGCCAGGATCCCGTGGTTCGTGCGGTCCTCTTGCATGAAGAAGATCAGGTAGGTGCCCTTCATGACGCCACCCCCCGGACGCTCAGGCCTTGATGAAGCTCTTGAACGTCCACAACCCAAGCATGGTCATCGCCAGCGAGCCTGCCAGGTGCAATCCCATGTGGGCCGCCGCCCAGCCGTACTCTCCCCGGGTGATCAGGTGCACCGCTTCGGCGGAAAAGGTCGAGAAGGTCGTCAGCCCACCCAGGAAGCCCGTGATGATGAACAGCCGGGCCTCGGGGGCCAGCCCCGGGTGCTGGGTGAACAGGGCCACCGCCAGGCCCACCAGGTAGCCACCCAGCAGGTTCGCGGCCAGGGTGCCCATGGGCACCTCCGCCAGAACGGGATTCAGAAGCAGGCCCAGGCCCCAGCGCAGCCAGGCGCCCAGGGCCGCCCCGACACCTACCGCGAGAACCGGAAGAAAGCCCATGGACCGCTGCTCCTCATCACTGCTGGCCAGCCTATCACCGGGCCAGCTGCCCCGCGGTCACGAAGCGCACCTGCCCCTTGGCCCGGGGCACCAGCTTCTCCAGGGCCGCGACGGTCTCCGGATAGATGTGGCCGATGACCAGCACGAAGCCGTCCTTCTCGGCCAGCTTGAGGGCCCGCTCCCACTGCTTCTCCATCTCCGGGAAGGCCTTGTCGTCATCCAGGAAGACCCGCCGCTGCACCGCCGGAATGCCCAGCTCCTGGGCCACGTCGAAGGCGGCGCTGTCGTTCTCGGTGCGGCTGTCCACGAAGAAGAGCTTCCGGGCCTTGAGCTCCTGCAGCACCCACTTCATGCGCTCGCGGTCGGGCGTGATGCGGCTGCCCATGTGGTTGTTGACGCCGCTGCGGTGCGGGATGTCATCCAGGGCCAGGCGCACGCGCCGGCGGACTTCAGGCTCTGCCAGGTTGAAGAGGATCGCGTTGGGACCCGGGTCGTGGCCGGGACCGGGGTAGCCGAGGGGCTCCATGGGCAGGTGCAGCATCACCTCTTTGCCCAGGCGGTGGGCGATCTCGGCGCTCTCCCGCGTGTATTCCAGGTAGGGCAGCACGGCCACGCTCAGGGGCACCGGCAGGCTGCAAAGCCGGGTCACCAGCTCCGGCTGGATGTAGCCCAGGTCGTCGATGACCAGCGCCAGGCGGGGGAGGCCCTGCCCAGGTTCCGGAATGGGGGGCTTCACGGCTTCGGCGGGTCGCACGGGTTCCGTGGGCTTGGCCTTCGGCTCCGGGGCTTTCGGGTTGTTCTTCTTCGGCTCAGGCTTCGGCTCCTCGCGCGGCGCAGGCGGGTGGCGCCGGCCGCAGCCCTGCTGCCCCAGCACCAGCCCGGTGACCAACCCCAGGCCCAGCACCAGCACAGCCCAGCCGAGCAGCGCCAGGGTGGAGGTGCGCTTCCCCCGGCCTTTGGCCATCAGGGATTCGGCTTCTTCGGAACGATGTGAGGGGGCACCATCGGAGCGCCTTCGGGCGTCTTCTCAGGGGCCGCGGCCTTGGGCGGCGGGGGCGGCGTGGCCAGGGCCGTGAGCACCTTGGCCAGGGCGTCATCGGTCTCGGCGAGGCGGAGCACCTGCTCCGGGGCCACCCCCTGACGGTCAAGTTTCTCACCACCGACACCGAGCCAGCGCCGGGAGACCAGCTCCACGGCCCCACCCTGCTTCAGCAGGAAGCGCGAGCGCTCGACACCGAGGCCCGGGGTGCGCTCCCCGAAGGTGCGGGCACCCCCCTTCTTGAGGCAGGCGGCCAACACTTCCGGGGCGCCGAGGGTGGAGCGGCCCACCAGGAGGGCCAGGCGGGCGAAGGGAGCGCCACCGCCCGTCACGGGCAGGGCGAGGTCCGGCTTGCCGGCCTCCTGCACCGTGGCGAAGGAACCCTTGGCACCGAGCAGACCCGCCACGAGGGCCGCCTCGTCCATGGCACCCCGCTCGCACAGGCGGAGGTCCAGCACCAGGGTCTGGCCGCGGTCGGCCGTCGCCAGGGCCTTCTTCAGTTCTTCGGCCCGGCCCGGGAGCAGATCCGGCAGGGCCACCAGCAGGGCTCCGGTGCCTGGCGTCACCGTCAGTTCGGCATGACCAGGCAGAGCACGCACCACGGTGGTCTTGGTCAGGTCCCCGGTGGCGTTGTAGCGATAGAGGTCCAGGGAAGAACCGACCGGCCCGCGCAGCCTGCGTTCCAGGGCCCAGGCGCTTAGCCGACCCACCGAGTCCCCATCCATCTTGCGGAGCACGTCTCCGGGCTGGATGCCGGCCTTGGCGGCGGGTCCCCCCGGCGTGACGGCCAGGACACTGGCGTAGATGCCGCGCTTCAGGACCGTCAGCCCCACGGAGGCGGGACCCGGATCCGGCAGCCGCAGGTCCTCCGCCGAGAGGTAGGCGTTGAGGGGATGCGAGCGCTCGAGCACCGCCTGGATACCACCCGCGAGGACCTTCTCCATGTCCGGCGGATCCACATAGTTCTGCTGGACGAGCGAGAGCACGTCCTGGATGTCCGAGAGGCCGGCGAGGGGATCCTGGGGCGCGGCCTTGGCCCCGGCCTTGGCCGCGGGCTTAGGCGGCGTGCCCTGTTGCACCACTGGCAGGGTGAAGGCCGCCACCAGGGGAAGCGACAGAACCGAGAGCCAGGTGCGTGCGTGCATGGGGATAGTGTAGTGGGAAAGCGGCTTTCAGCTATCCGCTATCAGCTACCCCTTGAGGTCCAGCGTCACCTTATCCAGCTCGCTCTGGGTTCGCAGCACGGCCAGATTGGCCTTGTACATGACTTCCAGGCTCATGCCCTGCACCGCTTCGGTGGCGAGGTCCACGTTCGAGCCGCCGGGGCCGGCGGGTGTCGGGTCTTCACTAACCCCCGACACCCGCACCCCCCCCGAGGCTTCAGCCACCAGGTCGGCTCGCTTGGCCTTGAAACCGTCCGACTGCTGGTTGGCCACGTTGCTGGCCTGCACGGTCAGTCCTGCGCTTGCAGCGCGGAGACCCGAGAGTGCAATGCCGACCACGTCCATGGGGGAGGTATCGGCCGTCGGGCGGTCAGACTTGAGGATTCCGGAACCAGTCACTGCCGGACTGGAAGCCCTTCTGCTTGGCCGCCATCTGGGCGTGGCGGGCCACCGCCAGATCGATGAGCCGGGTCAGCAGCTCGGCATAAGGCACGCCGCTCGCGGCCATCATCTTGGGATACATGGAGATGCTGGTGAACCCCGGGATGAAGTTCAGCTCGTTGAGGAAGACCCGGCCCGTGGGGCGCTCCAGGAACAGGTCCACCCGGGCCATGCCGTAGCCGTCTGAGGCGGCAAAGGCCTGGGCGGCCAGGCCCCGCACCAGGTCCGTCAGGTCGGCGGAGATCTGGGCCGGGATCTCCGTCCGGCTGCGGCCATGGATGTACTTGTCCTCGAAGGTGTAGAACTCATCCGCGACGATCACCTCGCCAGGCTTGGAGATCAGCGGGTCGTCGCCACCGAGAACTGCCACCTCGATCTCCCGGACATCCAGCCCCTGCTCCACCAGCACCCGGCGGTCATAGGTGAAGGCACGGTCCAGAGCCGCGGCCAGGTCCCCGTCGCCCTTCACTTTCTCCACCCCGATGCTGCTGCCCAGGTTGGCGGGCTTCACGAAGAGCGGCAGGCCCAGTCCGGCGCATTCAGTCAGGCAGGCGGTGCGCTCCCGGTTCCAGCGTTCCTCGGTGAGTCCCACGTAGGGCACCACCGGCAGGCCCTCGGACTCCCAGAGGCGCTTGGTGATCCACTTGTCCATGCCCGCCGCCATGGCCAGCAGGCCCGCCCCGGTGTAGGGCCGGTGCAGGAGCTCCAGGTAGCCCTGGATCTGGCCGTCCTCACCGCCCGCGCCGTGCAGGGCGTTGAAGAAGATATCGGGCAGGGGCGTGGCCTCGGCGCCCTGCTCCAGGGGCAGGAAGGGGTGTACGCCGCGCGCTGGCAGCTCCCCCGCGGCCAGCCGGGCGAAGGGATCCCCGGTGACCACCCACACGCCGTTGCGCGCGATGCCCATGGGGCGCACCACGAAGCAGGCGGGATCCAGGTGCTCCGCAATGGCCCTGGCGGTGACGATGGAGACTTCGTGCTCCGGGGATTCCCCGCCGAAAAGCAGCCCGACGCCCCGTTTCTGGTCCATGCAGCCACTGTAACCCAACGCGGTGACGCAGCGCACGCCGAGACTGGACCACCGGTTCCAGGGCCAGTGCGTTAGGCTGGAACCCCACCCCGGAGTTTCTGTGCGTACGGCCATCTACCCAGGCTCCTTCGATCCCGTCACCCTCGGCCACTGGGACCTCGTCCAGCGGGCCGCGAAGCTGGTGGATCGGCTGGTGGTGGCGGTGCTGCACAACCCCTCCAAGTCCCCGGCCTTCACGGTGGAGGAGCGGGTGGCCATGCTCGAGGAGCTGACCACCACCCTGCCCCACGTGGAGATCACCTCCTTCCATGGCCTGCTCGTGGACTTCGCCAAGGCTCAGAACGCCCAGGTGATCGTGCGGGGCGTGCGGGCCTTCAGCGACTTCGAATACGAGTTCCAGATGGCCCTCATGAACCGCAAGCTGGCGCCGGAGCTGGAGACGGTCTTCCTGATGCCCAAGGAGAAATACAGCGCCGTGAGCAGCCGCCTGGTGCGGGAGATCGGCGGCATGGGCGGCAACCTGTCGGAGCTCGTCCCCGAGGTGCTCCGGGAGCGGATCGCCAACCGGCTGGGGAAGTAGCCCCGAACCAGCAGGCCCAAGGTCTCAGCTGATCTCGGCCAGCTTCAGCCGCGCCTGCTCCCGCCGCAGCCACTCGGTCTGAGCCTCGCTGAGGCCCAGGGTCAGGGCGCGGTCGGCGGCGTCGCGGCAGCGCAGGAGCAGGGCCCGGTCGCGCACGATGTCCGCCACCTGGAAGCGGGGCAGGCCCGCCTGCTTGACCCCGAAGAACTCCCCGGGACCGCGCAGCTCCAGGTCCCGCTGAGCAATGCGAAAGCCGTCCTGGGTCTCCACCAGGGTCTGGAGGCGCTCCGTCTCGGAGCCGCTGAGCATGAGGAAGTGGCTGGGGTGCTCGCCGCGGCCCACCCGGCCCCGCAGCTGGTGCAGCTGACTGAGGCCGAAGCGCTCGGCGTGGTCCACCACCATCACCGTGGCGTTGGGCACATCCACGCCCACCTCGATGACCGTGGTGGCCAGCAGGATGCCGGCCTCGCCCCGCACGAAGCGCCCCATGCGGCTGGCCATCTCATCGGCCTTGAGGCGGCCGTGGACCACCTCGATGGCCTCATCCGGGAAGATGCCGCGCAGCAGGCCTTCCATGGCCTGGATGTCGCGCAGGGGCACCTTGGCCTCGTCCGAAGGATCGATGCTCGGACTCACCACGAAGGCCTGCCGGCCCTGGGCCAGCTCCTTGCGCACCCGCTCCCAGGCCCGCTCCGCGAACTCGGGCTTGTGCAGCTTGGTCGTGATGGGCTGGCGACCCGGGGGCAGCTCGTCCAGCACGCTCTGGTCCAGGTCGCCAAAGACCGCCAGGGCCAGCGACCGAGGAATGGGCGTGGCGCTCATGACCAGCCAGTGGGGGTCGCCGCCCTTCTCCTTGAGGGCCTCGCGCTGTTTGACGCCGAAGCGGTGCTGCTCGTCCACCACCACCAGCTGCAGCCGATGGAAGGCCACGGCCTCCTGGAACAGGGCGTGGGTGCCCAGCACGTAGCGGGCCTCGCCGCTGGCGATGCGGGCCAGGGCCGCCCGCTTCTCGGCGGCCTTCATGCCGCCCAGCAGCAGCTGGAGGGCGTCGGCCTGGGGGCCCAGGTAGCGGCGGAAGCTGTCCGCGTGCTGGCGGGCCAGGACCTCCGTGGGCACCAGCAGCGCCCCCTGCCCGCCGGTCTCGGCCACCATGGCCATGGCGAGCAGCGCCACCAGGGTCTTGCCGCTGCCCACGTCGCCCTGGAGCAGCCGGTTCATGACCCGGCCCGAGGTGAGGTCCGCCACCAGCTCCCGGAAGGCCCGGCGCTGGGCGGCGGTGAGGTGGAAGGGCAGGAAGCCCCGCAGCCGCTCCCGCAGCTCCGGCGAGGTGGGCACCACCAGGCCCGGCCGCTTCAGGCGCCCGGCCCGGCGCAGGGCCACGCCCAGGGAGAAGGCGAAGAGCTCCTCCGAAGCCAGACGGCTGTGGGCGGGAGTGCTGCCCTCCTCCAGGGCCCGGGGGTCGCTCTCGTCCGGCGGCTCGTGCAGCAGGCGCAGGGCCGTCAGGGTGTCTGGCAGGTCCCGGGAGAGCTCCAGGGGCAGCCACTCCTCGGCGACGTGGACCCGGGGCAGCGCCTCGGCCACCAGCTTCTGCCGGGCCCGGCCGGGCAGCGCGCCCAGGCGCCGGTAGAGGGGCAGGTAGCGCCGCACCCAGCCGATGTCGCCCGTGCGCTCCAGGAGCTCGAACTGCGGCCCCCGCATCTCCAGCCCGTGCCGACCCACCGCCAGGGTCCCGAAGACCAGCAGCCGGTCGCCCACCTTCAGGCTCCGGCCCAGGTAAGGCTGGTTGAACCAGATGAGGCGCAGGGTGCCGGTGCCATCGCTCAGCAGCACCTCCGTGAGGGTCATGTGCTGCACCCGCGTGGTGCTCTGGCGCAGGTCCTGGATGGTCCCCAGCACCGTCACGAGGCCCGGCTCCTGGGGCTCGAAGCCCCGCAGCTCCAGGCTGCCCAGGGGCTTCAGGCTGCCCCGGTCCACGTAGCGGAAGGGCAGCGCCCACAGCAGGTCCCGCAGGGTGTCGATGCCCGCCTCCTGCAGCGCCGCCGCCCGCGCCTGGCCCAGGCCCCGGAGGACCGTGACCTTGGACGACAGCGGGAGCGGAGCCAGAGACATGCCTCAGCCTAGAGCCCCACCGCCAGGAGCGGAATACCTGGCCGACGCTGGGATAGCAGGTTCGCGTTGATGGGAGCCTCCGGGAGGGATCGAATTAACTTGATTTGTTGATAATAATTGGAATAATTCGACAAATTCACAATCAAAGGAGTGAACCCATGGTTCAGCAGCATCCTCTGCAAGGTGCCTTCGCAGCTGTCTTTTTGGTCGCGGGATTGTCCGCCCAGACGCCGGGCAAGTTTGATCCCAAGTCCCTGAGCCTCCCCGTCAGCACGGCCTCCGCTGCCAGGATCCTGGCCACGCCTCCGTCGACCCCGCCTCCGAACCGCCTCACCGAGACCCAGTACGCCACCCTCAAGCCGCACCTGGCAAGCCTGCTGAAGCAGACGGAGGGGTCCCTGGCTCCGCGGTCCCTGCCCTCACCCAATCTGACGACCCTGGGGGCCACCGTAAACGTGACGCTGGGGCAGACCCCGCCGACGGGCTTCCGGTGGCAGACAGGCGCCACCATCGGCAACTGGCCCGGCGGCTGCAGTGGGGGAACAGGCGGGGGGTTCGTCACCTTCATCGCCGACAATGTCCCGCCAGGAACCTACCTCATGACCGTCTACTTGGACACGACTGCAGCACTGGTTACTGGCGGGGTCAACGAAGGCGCCTTCTCGGCCACCGTCCAGGGCAGGATGATCAACGTTCCCTGCGTGAAGACGACGCCACCCTCTATCCCCTTGCACATCGACCTCAATTTCCCGGCAGGAGGAGCAAGGATCTATTCCTGCGACTTCATGCGCATCCGGTAGGACGGACCCTCCCAGCTTCACCCGGGCCAGGCAGAGGCGAGCCACCGCGTCTAGGCGTGGGCAGCGCAGCGGGCCATGGCTTTGACGAGGGCCTGGTCCAGGTCGGCCCAGAGGTCCTCGGGGCTCTCGAGGCCCACGGACAGGCGCATGAGGGCCTGGGACACGCCGCTGTGCTCCCGGGCGGCGGCGTTCACCACGCGGTGGGTGAGGGCCGCGGGGTGCTGGATCAGGGTGTCCACGCTGCCGAGGGACACCGCGGGCGTCATGAGCTTAACCTCGGCCATGACCGTGGCGGCGGCCTCGAAGCCGCCCCTCAGCTCGAAGGCCATCAGCGAGCCCGGCCCCTTCAGCTGGCGGCCCAGGAGGCCCAGGGGATCGCCGCCCGCCAAGCCCGGATAGTGCACCGCGGTCACGGCCGGATGCTGGAGCAGCGCTGCCGCCAGCACCTGGGCCCCGGCCTGCTGGGCGCGGACGCGCAAGGGCAGCGTGGGCAGGCCCCGGTGCAGCAGGTAGGCGGCCAGGGGGTGCAGCACATTGCCCGTGATGACGCGCACCTTGCGCAGCTCCGTGGCCCAGTCGTGGTTGGTGGCCACCAGCCCCGCCAGCACATCGCCGTGGCCACCGAGGAACTTCGTGGCACTGTGGAGGACCAGGGTCGCGCCGTGCTTGAGGGGGTTCTGCAGGATG
>CAIRAS010000095.1 GCA_903876615.1 uncultured Holophagaceae bacterium | reverse complement strand
CTCCGTGAGGTAGTCGAGGGCGTTGCCCATGAGCCCAGCACCCAGGGTGTGGGTCTCGTAGGTCTCCTGGTCCATGAAGTGGGAGCCCTCGCCATCGCTGTACAGATAGCTGGACTCCTGAAGGACCAGGTCCGGCTCCTTGAACTTGTCGCCGGCCTTGAAGGTCTTGTCGAAGACCGCCCGAGTCAGCAGGTTCCGCATCTTGATGCGAACCAGGGTCTGCCCACCCCGGGCCGTGGGGGTGGAGATCTCCACATCCAGGCAGTGATAGGGGGTGTCCTCGAGTTCGAAGAACATCTTGCGCTTGATCTCGATGGCTTCGAGCAGGGCGGCCATGGGAACTCCAGTGGGTCGAATCCTCCATTCTACCCCGACTCCGGAAGGGGATCTCGAGGTTAGAATCTCAGTTCCATGGCGGACCCCAAGACCATCGGCAGGTACCAGGTCCTGCGCCCCATCGGCCAGGGGGGCATGGGGACGGTCTACCTGGCCGAGGATCCCCTGCTCAAGCGGCGGGTGGCCATCAAGGTGGTCCGTGTCACGGGGGCCGCCCGGCACCAGGCCACGCTGCGGTTCCGCCGCGAGGCCGAGATCAGCGCCCAGCTGAACCACCCCAACCTGGTGACCATTTTCGACGTGGGCGTGGAGGAGGAGCTGGGTCCCTTCCTGGCCATGGAGTACGTCGAAGGGAAGAGCCTCGACAAGCACATCAAGGAGAAGACCCTCGACCAGGAGACGGCCGCGAGGGTGCTGATCCAGGCCATGCGGGCCCTGCGGGCGGCCCATCGGCAGGCCATTCTCCATCGCGACGTGAAGCCGGAAAACATCCTGCTGAGCGAAGAGGGCCGGGCCAAGCTCATGGACTTCGGCATCGCCCGGAGCATGGGCCACAGCGGCATGGATCCGGAGGAAGGGCTGGAGCCGCCTGTGCCAGGGGCCGACAGCACGGAGAACTATGCCCAGACCATCGCCCTGCGCCTGACCCGAATGGGGGACTTTCTCGGTTCGCCCGCCTACGCTCCGCCAGAGGTCCTGCGGGGTGGCGAGGGCACACCCGCCTCGGATCGCTACAGCTTTGCCGCCACCGCCTTCGAGCTGTTGACGGGCCAGCTGCCGCACCCCGGCAGCGGCATCACGGAGATCATCGTCCACATCCTGCGGGAGCCGGTGACCCTGCCGCCGGACCTTCCCCCGAGGCTGGGGGCGGTGTTCAACCGGGGGCTCGCCGTCGATCCCGATGACCGCTACACCACCCTGCCGGAGTTCATGGAGGAGCTGATCGACGCGCTGCCAGGACCGGCCAGCATGCGGGCCCGTCTTTTCGCGGCCCTGGGCCAGGAGGAGGATGGCAGCAGCGTGTCCACCGCCCGGTTCCGGATCGCGGAGCTGGGCCTGGAGGACGCCGGCCCGGCTCCCCCGGCCTCCAGGTCGCGGTCGGGGCGGTCACTGAAGATCACCCTCGCGGAGGACCCCGTCGAGAGCTACCTGGCGTCCCGGAAGGTCCCCGCGGAGCCCACACCTGGCCAGATCGACTGGATCCGGATCCTCAAGTGGGTGGTCTTCACCTTCCTGGTCCTCCAGCTCTTCTGGTGGCTGGCGCCGGCGATCTCCAGGTTCCGGCTCAAGTCCTGATCAGGCGAAGGCCCGCAGCAGCAGGAACTGGCTGCCATTCCAGCAGGCGTGGATGAGGATGGGGGTGCGGAGGCTGCCCGTGTGGCGCATGGCCAGCCCCATGACAAAGCCAAGGGTACTGAGCGTGGGCAGCCCGGCGGGCTGGAGGTGGATCGCTCCGAAGAGCAGCGCGGACAGCACCAGGGCCAGGGCCAGCCGCTGCCGCTGGGCCAGAACGGGCAGCAGGAAGCCGCGGAAGAGCAGTTCCTCGAAGCAGGGCGCCAGCAGGGTGATGGTCAGGAAGAGGGCCAGATTCGGGAGCCAGCCGCGCAGGCTGCGCAGCAGCTCCTGCAGGTCCCGCTGGGGGCTCTGGTCGGGGCTCAGCAGGGGGCCCGCCACCAAGGCCACGGCCAGCACCAGCAGCACCGCCAGACCCAGGAAGGCACCGCCCCAGGCGAGGTCCCGGCCCGGGCGACCCGGCGCCACCCGCTGCCAGAGCTCCCGCCAGCTGAGTCCCTCCGCCCAGCAGAGCAGACGGATGCCCAGGGCCGCGTGGAGGGTGTAGCCCAGGGGAATGGCGAGCCACCGGAGCCCAGGCCAGGGGGCGACCAGCAGCCCCGCGAGGTTGCTGGCCAGGAAGAAGCCCAGGAACCAGGTCAGGAGGACCAGGGCTGCGGCCCGGCCCGACAGGGACCAGACCGGCAGCGGCTGGGGCAAGGGCCGGTCCCGGGTCGCCAGCAGGTAGATGAGCAGGGCTAGGCCGCCCGCCGCGGCGGCCACCACCAGCGACCCCATGGCGGCAAGTCCAGCCAGGCGGGTCGTCAGGGTGCGCTGGGCCTGGGCGCGGAGGGCGTCGCCACCCGTTTCGCGGTCCCGGAGGCGGGCTTCCAGCAGGTCGGCGGTATAGCCCGCCCCGAGCCGGCGATGGACTTCGGCCCGGTCGGCGTCGCTTGGGAGGGGTGCTCCGGCGTAGGCGGCGAGGCAGACCCGCCGGAAGCCCGGTCCCCCCGCTCCGGCCGGGGTGGTCGCATCCAGCCAGCGGGTGGTCGGCTCTTTCTGATCGCCGAGCTCCGCCCTCAGGACCGCCAGCAGGGCCCGGTCCCAGGGCTCCCTGGCCTGGCTCTCGGCCCGGACCCAGTCTCGGGAAGCACCTTCCCGGTGCAGCAGCAGGCCCGGCCCCCCCAGGGCCACCTCCACCAGGCGGCCCTGGAGGCTGACCCGCTCCGAGGGGCGCTGGGCGCTGCGCTGGCGGGCGGCGAGGGTGAGCCCGGCCACCAGCAGGGCGAGGAGGGCCAGCAGGGCGATGAGGGAATCCGCCCAGCGGCGGTCGGGGTGCCAGGGCTGGCGGGCATCGGCGGACATGGCTCCAGGCTACGCGAGAGCGGCCGGGACGGTACCCCTAGAAGGGCTGGCGGCCCGTGCGCCGGAAGCGCCAGGCGGACCAGCGGAGGTAGATCCGGTTGACCAGCTGGGGGCAGCCGGGCAGGGCCAGCAGGGGGGACAGCCACTGCCAACCCGGCAGTCGGCGGGCGATGGGGCGCAGCAGGTCGGCCCCGGCCCGGACCTCCCGGGTGCCCAGGTCCAGGCCGTGGATCTCCTTTTCCAGGGGGCATCCGGCCAACTCTGGACCCAGCCGCAGCAGGTCGGGATCCCGCAGGGAGACCACGTGGAGGAGCCCCTGGCGGTCCCGCCGGGCCAGCCAGAGGGCCATGCGGCAGCAGAGGGTGCAGGCGGGGTCATAGGCGAGGAGCAGCGGCGCGGGCATCGTCGATTCCAGGGTTGGCGTTAAGGTAGTGGGATTGGAGGCTCCATGCCATTCTCCCATCCCATCGAAGTCAGGTTTGGCGATCTGGACGCCATGGGACATGTGAACAATGCCATGATCGTCACCTACATCGAGCAGGCCCGGTTCCAGTGGTGGCGGAGCTACCTGGGGGGCCGCAAGTTCCAGGAGGAAGGATTCCTGCTGGCCCGGGTGGAGGTGGACTACCGCATGCCCATCCTGCTGGGGGAGGACGTTCGCGTGGAGCTGCATGTCAGCCGGGTGGGCAACAGCTCCTTCGAGCTGACCTACCGCATCACCAAGGGGCTCGCCGGCGAGCTCTTCGCCGAAGGCAAGTCCGTCCAGGTCATGCTGGACTTCACCACCAACCGCCCCAAGGCCCTCTCCGCCACGACGCGGGAGTGGCTCGAAGCCCAAGCCTGATGTATCTGGGCACCGCGACCTGGGACGAGGGGCCTGCGCTCCGCCGGGCCCTCGTGGCTCGTCTGGACTCCGGTCGCCTGGCGGACCTGAGCCGCATTGAGGCCCTCCGGCTGCGGAAGCTGGGTGAGGGGGACCCCGACCGGCTGGCCGAGGTGCTGGTGCCAGCCAGCCTGCGTCGCCTGCTGGACGGGGGCCCCCGGGCCCTGGCCCGGGTGCGCCAGACCGTGGCCTATGCCGAGAAGTGGGACCGGCGGGGGACCCTCCCCGAGTTCCTGGCGCCAGCCGCCTCGGTGGTGGCCTTGGGCCCCTGTCTGCCCCGGCCCGCGGCCCTGCGCCGGATGGATGGCTCCCAGCTGGACCGCTTCGGCGTCCGGGGGCCGGGCGCGGAGCTCGCGGCTCCGCCCCAGCCGGCCATGGCTGCCGTGGGGCTGGCCGGCGGCGCCATCGGGGGCTTCTGTCTAGCCCTGGAGGAGGCCGACAGTCTGGTGCTGGGGGCCTGGCTGACGGATGCCTGGCCCAAGGGGAGCCTGGAGCTGCGGTCGGCGGGCACCCGCCGGAGTGCGCCCCTCAAGGCCTGGGAGGGGCTGGACCTGCCCCCGCTGCGCGCCGGCGAGGTGCTGCTCCTGCCGCCCCCGAAGCTGAAGCCGCTGCACGGCCTGGTGGCCGGCGCGGAGGTCTGCCTCAGTGCGGGCTTCGAGCAGCTGGTCCTGCGCCTCGGCCCCGAGAGCGTCCATCCCACGGTGCAGTGAGCCTCAGCCTCGGATCATCTCGGCGATGAGGAAGGCCATCTCGAGGCTCTGGGTGCCGTTCAGCCGGGGATCGCAGCCGGTTTCGTAGGCCTTACTGAGGTCGGCCTCGGATAGGCGCTCGGTGCCGCCGGTGCACTCGGTGACGGCCTCGCCCGTGAGCTCGATGTGGACGCCCCCCAAGTGGGAGCCCAGGGCCCGGTGGAGCTCGAAGGCCAGGCGGAGCTCCGCGAGGATGGCGGCGAAGTCCCGGGTCTTGAACCCGGAGGCGCTCTCGACCCCGTTCCCGTGCATGGGGTCACAGCTCCAGAGCACCGGGTGGTCCGTGGCCCGGACGGCCGCCACCAGGGGGGGCAGGGCCGCCTGGATGCGCGTGGCGCCGAAGCGGGAGATCAGTGTGATGCGGCCGGGCTCGCGGTCGGGGTCGAGCAGGTCCAGCAGGGCGACCAGGTGGTCCGGAGTGGCGCTGGGACCCACCTTCACGCCGATGGGGTTCCGGAGGCCGCGGAGGTACTCGAGGTGGGCGCCGTCCAGCTGGCGGGTACGCTCCCCCACCCAGAGGGTGTGGGCGCCGAGGTTGCAGTAGCCACCGTCCTCGCCGCTCCAGCGGGTGAGGGCCTCTTCGTAGGGCAGCAGCAGGGCCTCGTGGCTGGTGAAGAAGTCGATGCGCTCCAGCACATCCCGCTGGACGCCGCCGAGGGCCTCCAGGAAGTCCAGGGACTCCCGCACCTGGTCCAGGGTCCGCCGGTAGGCAGGCACCTCGCCGGACCCGCCCGGGAGCTCCCAGCGCTCGGGATGGTGCAGGTCCGCGAAGCCGCTGGCCGTGAGGGCCCGCAGGTGGTTGAGGGTGGCGGCCGAGTGGTAGTAGGCCTCCAGCATCCGGCCGGGATCAGGCCGGCGGCTGGCGGGATCGGGCTCCAGGCCGTTGATCAGGTCGCCCCGGTAGCTGGGCAGCTCCCGGCCCTGGATCAGCTCCGTGGGCTTGCTGCGGGGCTTGGCGAACTGGCCGGCGATGCGCCCCACGCGCACCACGGGCTTGCGGCCGCCATGGGTGAGGGCCACGGACATCTGCAGCAGCACCCGCAGCTTGCCTTCGATGGCTTCGGGGGTGCAGTCCTGGAAGCGCTCGGCGCAGTCGCCGCCCTGGAGCAGGAAGCGCCGGCCCGCTGCGGCCTCCGCCAGCAGCCCGCGCAGGCGCGCAATCTCGCCGGGCACCACCAGGGGCGGCAGGCGGCGAAGCCGCGCCAGGACACCCTCCACCTCCGAGGGGCTGTCGTAGGTTGGCTGCTGCAGGGCCGGGCGGCGCTGCCAGCTGTGGGGATTCCAGGGGGTCCCACCCCCGGCCGGAAGGGGAGGTTCGCTCAACCGAGGGCCAGCATCCGCTCGAGGGGCTTCAGGGCCTGCACCCGGAGGGACTCGTCCAGGCTGATCTCGGGCTTGAGGTCCCGGAGGCAGAGGTAGAGCTTCTCCAGGCTGTTGAGCTTCATGTAGGGGCAGAGGCTGCAGTTGCAGCCACTGTCGGCGGGGGCGGGGATCAGTTCCGCCTGCGGTCGCCGCAGGCGCATCTGGTGGAGGATGCCCGCCTCGGTGGCGACGATGAAGGCTGTGGCGCGGTCCTTCTCGACGTAGTTCAACAGGGCCGCGGTGGAACCCACGAAGTCCGCCAGCTGGCTGACGGTGGCGTCGCACTCGGGGTGGGCGATGAGCTTGGCCTCGGGGTGCTGGGCTTTGAGGGCGGCCAGACGCTTGGCGGTGAACTGCTCGTGCACAATGCAGAAGCCAGGGAACAGCACCATGTCGCGGCCCGTCTGCTTCATCACCCACTTGCCCAGGTGGCGGTCCGGGGCAAAGACCAGCTTGCGGTCCTTCGGCAGGCTGTTCACCACGCGCTCAGCGTTGCTGCTGGTGCAGATGACGGTGCTGAGGGCCTTCACGCCTGCGGAGCAGTTGATGTAGCTGACGACATCGTGGTCCGGGTACTGCTTCAGCCACTCGGCAAAGTAGCTCGCGGGGCAGCGGTCCGCCAGGCTGCAGCCGGCGTCCATGTCCGGGATCACCACGGTCTTGGTGGGGTTGAGGATCTTGGCGGTCTCGGCCATGAAGTGGACGCCGCAAAAGGCGATCACGTCGGCATCGGTCTTGGCGGCCTGCTGACTGAGCTGCAGGCTGTCGCCCACGAAATCAGCCAGGTCCTGGATCTCGGGCTCCTGGTAGTAGTGGCCCAGGATCACAGCCTTGCGCTCGGCCTTGAGGCGGCGAATCTCGGCGGGCAGGTCCAGCCCCGCGGGGATGCTCTCGAGATCGGGGAGGTAGGGAGCGGTCAGGTCCATGGGTTCATTCTAGGGGTCCCGGGGCTGGGCGGAAGGTCCGGGTTCTTTGCTCGACAAGTTGTCAACCCTTCTCCAGGAAAGTTCGGATGCGCCGACTGGGTTCAGGGTGGTCGAAGATCTCGGAAAAAGCGGCTCTTTCCCACGCCAGGGACGCAGCACGTGGCAATCCGGCCTGATTTTGGCCGAGCTCCCCCAGCAGGGCGAGGGCCCGGTCACAGGCCAAAAAGGCTGTTGCCACACGCGGACTTGTGCTACCCTGGTCGAGGATCACAGGGTCCAAATGGATGTGGGAATCCGATGCATGCCCCCCAAGGGCGGCTATCGGTCCACGTCTAGTTGTATTCATGCTTATTCATCCAAGGGGGAAACATGTCCAAGACTCAGGCTCCGGATACGTCCAGCATCTCACGGCTGGACCAGGTCAAGGTCAGCCAGTACTTCGGCTGCAACACCTTCAGCGAGCGCACCATGCGCGAGCGGCTGCAGAAGGACGTCTACAAGTCCTACCGCCAGTCCCTGAAGCGCAGCGAGCCCCTGTCCCCCGAAGTGGCCAAGAGCGTGGCTCTGGCCATGAAGGAGTGGGCCATCGAGCTGGGCTGCACCCACTTCACCCACTGGTTCCTCCCCATGACCGGCGCCACGGCCGAGAAGCATGACGCCTTCATCATGTGGGACGAGCCCGGCCAGGTCACCGAGCGCTTCAGCGGCGGCATGCTCACCCAGGGCGAGCCGGATGCCAGCTCCTTCCCGAGCGGCGGTCTGCGCGCCACCTTCGAGGCCCGGGGCTACACCGCCTGGGATCCCGCCAGCCCGGCCTTTCTCATGGAAGGTCCTCTGGGCAAGACCCTCTGCATCCCCACGGCCTTCATCGGCTACCACGGCGAGGCGCTGGATCACAAGGTGCCCCTCCTGCGCTCCATGGGCGTCGTCTCCGAGCAGGCCGTCGCCGCGCTCAAGTTCTTCGGCGTGAATGCCGAGTCCGTCGTGGCCCAGTGCGGTCCCGAGCAGGAATACTTCGCGGTGGACCT
>CAIRAS010000094.1 GCA_903876615.1 uncultured Holophagaceae bacterium | reverse complement strand
CGGTCAGGCGGTCGAGGACGGCATCCGGCTGGCCTTCCCGGATGTCGCGGCCGTGGTTGTAGCCGTAGCTCATGCAGACGATGGCGAAGCCCGCCGCCCGAGCCGCCTGGATGTCGGTGATGGAGTCGCCGACCAGCAGCGAGTCCTCGGGGGCGACGTTGAAGTGCGCCGCCGCGTGCAGCAACGGCGCGGGGTGGGGCTTCATCTCCGGCAGGGTGTCGCCACTGAGCACGATGCCGAACAGGTCGAGCAGGCCCAGGCCCTGCAGGACCGGCGTCGTGAACCGCGCGGCCTTGTTGGTGACGCAGCCCAGGGGATAGCCCGCCCCCGCCAAGGTGGCCAGACCTTCCCGCACCCCGGGGTAGAGGGTCGAACGCACCAGCGTGTTCTCGGCATAGGCCGCCATGAACACCGGCAGGGCCTCGGCCACCAGGGTTGGGCCGGGATCGCCGTCGAGGCTGCCCGTCAGCGCCCGCCCCAGCAGCCGTGCCGTGCCGTTGCCCACCCAGGCGCGGACATCCTCCTCGCCGCAGGGCGGACGGCCGAACTTCACCAGCATGACGTTCACGCTGAAGGCCAGGTCCGGAGCGCTGTCGAGCAGGGTTCCATCCAGGTCGAAGAGGATCATTTTCGGGCGCCGCATGAGGAAGCATAGCCTGGGATACTTAGCCCATGCCTGACTCCCCGAATCCTCTGCTGGTCCTGCTTCCGGGCATGGATGGCACGGGGCTGATGTTCGAGCCCTTTGTGAAGGCGGCGGCGGATTTCGAGACACGGGTGGTGCGCTACCCGCCGGAGCTAACGAGCTACGCGGACTGCCTCCACCTGGCCCGGCGGGCGCTGCCCACGGACCGGCCCTTCCTGCTGCTGGGCGAGTCCTTCTCGGGCCCCATCGCCATCGCCCTGGCCGCGGAGCACCCCGCAGGTCTGGTGGGCCTGGTGCTCTGCGTCACCTTCGCCCGGAACCCCCGCCCGGGCCTCGCCTGGGCGGCATCGATCCTCCGCGCCCTGCCGCCGCTGAGCCTGCCCCTGCCGCTGCTGCGGCGGCTGCTCCTGGGCCGCAGGAAGCCCCCGCAGGCCCTGATCGATCTGGTCCAGACCATGCTGCCCCAGGTGCCCCAGGCCACCCTGAAGGAGCGCCTCCTGGCGGTGGTGGCCGTGGACCACACGCCCCTGCTGGGACAGATCCAGGTGCCCATCCTGGCCCTCTGCGCCAGCGGCGACCGACTGGTGCCGCCAAATGCCACCCGCTGGCTGCGCGAGCACCTGGCCGCCCTGGACATCCTGACCCTGAAGGGCCCCCACTGGCTCCTGCAGACCCGCCCCGAAGCCGCCGTCCAGGGCCTCCGCGACTTCCTGAAGCGCATCGGAGCCTGAACGGCGGAAACAGGGAAGGCCGCCGCTAGTTGGCCTTCACGGTCCAGAAGGCGGCATCGCTGGCGAGCATGCCGGGGCCGGGGAAGCTGAGCTTGGGGTTGAAGGCGTAGAGCTGGTTCTCCACGCTGTTCACCGTGTCGGCGAAGGTCTTCTGCATGGCCTTCCGGCCGTCCTCACCCAGCGCCTCCTGGAAGGCTTTTTCGGCAGCATCCATGCCATCCATCTCCGCCAGGGAGGCCATGGGCCGGAGCACGAGGTAGCTGGGCGAGGACGTGCCCGCCGTGACTTCATAGAAGGCGAAGGAGGCCGGATACTTGCTCTTCGCATAGGCGGCCAGGGCGATCTTCACGCCCTCCTCGAAGGCCTTGTTCTGGCCCTGCTTGATGCGGAAGGTGCGGATGCGGAAGTAACGCTTCAGAGCGATGTCCACGTCGGGCCCGAAGCTCAGGTCCTTGCGGTAGGCCCCCAGCCAGGTGCGGATGGCATTGAGGTGTTCCCCATCCTGCTGGGAGATCTTGTCGACCTCGGCCCGGATCGCCGGGTTCTTCTCGAACTCGTTCTGCTTGGCTTCGTAGTCCGCATAGGAGGCGTAGCCCATGATGAACAGAGCCTCGGAGGAACCGGTCATGGCATTCATGCCCAGGTAGTGGTCCGTGGACTTGCCTTGGGCGAGGATCCGGCCCCAGGCGGACTCCGTGGCCGCATGGCCCGCCCCATGTCCGGGCTTGACCTCCTCGCGGACGAACTGCATGAGCGGTGGCGGGGGCATCGGGCTGCCCTGGGCGAGCAGGGCCGGCGCCAGCAGAAAGACCAGGTTGGAGCAAAGTGCGCTGAAGCGGTTCAGTTTCATGGGAGCCCACCTCCGGAGGGCGGCTCCGAGCCTAGTCGCTTTGCATAGAAATTTAAATGTAAATTAATGCGTGAATATTCATAGCTGATCGCATTAATACAAGTTTAAGTATCAATTGGAAACGGGATCCGGCTCCACCATCTGCTCCAGACGCTGCAGCCACGGGGCCCGCTCGGCTTCCGTGACGAAGCTGGCCAGGAGGCTGTTCCTCGCCAGGGTCACCAGCTGGCCCCGGGTGAGGGCGAGGGCCTCCGCGGCGGCCAGGAAGTTCTGGGCGAGGTAGCCGCCGAAGTAGGCGGGATCGTCCGAGTTGAGGGTGATGCGCAGGCCCTGCTCGAGCAGCAGCTTGAGGTTGTGTTGCGCCATGGCCGGAAAGACGCGGAGCTGCACGTTGGAGAGTGGGCAGACCGTGAGGGGCACCTGGTCCCGGGCCAGGCGGGCCAGCAGGGCCGGGTCCTCCACGGCCCGAACGCCGTGGTCGATGCGCTCGGCGCGGAGGCGCCCGAGGGCCTCCCAGATGTAGGCGGGCGGCCCTTCCTCACCTGCATGGGCGACCACGTGGAGGCCCAGGTCACGGCACACCGAAAAGACCCGCTCGAACTTGGCAGGCGGGTTACCGAGCTCCGAGGAATCCAGACCCACCCCGTGGATGCGGTGGCGGTGCGGACGGGCCTCCTCCAGGGTCGCGAAGGCGTCATCTTCAGACAGGTGCCGCAGGAAGCAGAGGATCAGCCGGGAGCTGATGCCGAGGTGTTCCTGGGCGTCCCGTCCCGCCCGCTCGAGGCCGTTCAGGACCGTGTCGAAGGGGATGCCCCGGGCGCTGTGGGTCTGCGGATCGAAGAAGACCTCCGCATGCACCACCCCATCCTCGGCGGCCCGGCAATAGTAAGCCATGGCGAGCTCGTAGAAATCCCGCTCGTGCAAGAGGACCGCGGCACCGGCGAAATAAAGATCCAGGAAGGACTGCAGGTCCGAGAAAGCATAGGCCGACCGCGTCGCCTCGACGCTGGCATAGGGCAGGGCGACGCCGTTCCGGCGGGCCAGGTCGAACATCATCTCGGGCTCCAGGGTGCCTTCGATGTGGAGGTGCAGTTCGGCCTTGGGCAGGCTGCGGATGAAGCCCATCAGGTCCATGGTGACTCCTCCAGGAATGGGGCTGAGCCGGCCTAGGCGGGGCACTCAGGTGGGAGCTTCATCGGTACCACGTTCAGAGGCCCGGAAGCTTCGGTAGAGTAGCAGGTCATACAGAATCTTCAGGCCACCCGCGAGTATGAAGAGACCTCCCGAGAGGGCGGGCACCGCCAGCAGGGGCCCGGCCAGCACGGGGGAGAGGGCCGCGCCGGTGGTGCGAGCGATGCCCGTGACCCCGGCGGCGGCGGAGCGCTCGTCCGGCGCCACCACGGCCATGGTGTAGGCCTGGCGGGTCGGCACATCCATCTGGGAGATGCTGAAGCGCAGCAACAGCATGGCGATGGCCAGGGGCAGGTTGGGCATCAGGGGCACGAGGATCAGCAGCGCGTTCGACGGGATGTGGGTGTAGACCATGGTGCGCACCAGGCCGATCCGCTTGGCCAGCTGCACGGCGTAGAGAGCCGACAGCCCGGCCAGGATGTTGGCGGCGAAGAAGATCGACCCCAGCGTCCCCGGCGTGACCCCGTAGCGCTGCTGGAACCAGTAGGCCACCAGGCTCTGGATGACAAAGCCCCCGGCAAAAGCATCCAGCGAGAACAGCGCCGACAGCTTGAATACCACCCGCCTGGACGCATGGAGGCCCAGCCGACCCGCCGCGGCGGCCGCAGGCGGCGCCTCCACGGCCCGGGACATCTGCAGGAAGAGCCCGGCCAGGAGCAACCCCACGGCCGCATAGGCGAAGACCAGGACCCGGTAGCTGGCCGCCGGGGCCAGGCCGGCGGACTGCAGAACCTGGGCCGTCCAGCCCCCGGCCAGGGCGCCGCCGGCGGTGGCGAAGGCCCCGGTCAGGTGGTACCAGGCGAAGACGCCGGTGCGGCGGTCCTCCGGCAGCACCTGGGAGAGGGCCGCCTGCTCGATGGCCAGGAAGGGGCCCACCTCGTTGCCCGAGGGGCTGATCACCCCGAAGGTGGCCGCCAGCACCAGCACCGTGAAGTCCCCGCTGAGCGCGAAAGGCACGCCCGCCGCGACCATCAGGGCCGCCCCCAGGAGGAGCATCCGCTTGCGCCCGATGCGGTCTGCGTGGAGCGTGATGGCCAGCGAGATCAGGGTGTCGCCCACCAGCGTCAGGGTCAGCAGCAGCCCGATGCGCCCTTCGCTGAAGCCGAGGGCCGCGAGGTAGAGCACCAGCACCACGGAGAGGAACCCGTAGGAGAACATCCGCGCCGCCCGGGTCACGAAGAGTAGGCGGCCGTCGGCGCCGAGGGCTCGCAGGTTGGCGGCGAGCGCAGTCACGGGTGCCTCTCCCCCCCGACCACGCGGCGGAAGCGGATGAGCGGAACCGGCGCGATCCCTGGCCGTTCCAGGGCCGCCGTGAAGAGGAGCAAGGCGCGCATGCCCCCAGGGTAGCCGCTCCCACCAGCACCGGTGGGCGGCGCCGCAGAACCCCGTGGGCGGTGGCCGCCAAGTACTGGGATACTCGCACCATGCCGCTCCTCTCCCGCCCCGCCTCCCGCTGGACCGCCCTCACCCTGCTCTGGGCGCTGGTGGGGACGGTGCTGTGGCTGACGGCGGTGCAGGGCTTCCTGGTGGCCCTGAACCCTTTCTGCCACCTGAAGCGGCCCGGCATCGCCCACCTGACCGTGGTGACCGTGGACCCCAATCCCGATAGCCAGATCACGGACTACGTGACCGTGAAGGAAGGCGAAGATGACCGGACCCTCAGCCTGCCCAAGGCCGAGGCCCGGAGCCTGCACCCCGAAGACGAGGTGTGGATCCTCGACACCTGGTACAGCGACGGCCTGCGGCCCACGGAGTTCCGCCTCACCCCGCTGCGCGTCCTGCTGGAATATCCAGCTCTGCTGCTGCTCCCCGCCGCCCTGGGCCTCTGGCGGGTGCGCCGGGCCCGGGTGGTGGCCGAGGCCGAACCCCCGCCGCCCATCCGGCGGACCTTCACCGACGACTTCCACCTCCGGGCCCAGCGCTTCGCCAAGCCGGAGGAGGACAAACTGAATCCTCCCCCACCCCCGCCCGCGAACGGATAGGCCATGGACATCAAGCTCTCCCCCGACACCGAGAAGCGGCTGCGTGGCGCGATCCAGCGCTTCGTGGCGGAGGAATACGGCGAGAGCGTGGGCGAGCTGGGCGCGGGTACCTTCCTGACCTTCTGCCTCAAGGAGCTCGGCCCGACCATCTACAACCAGGCCATCACCGACGCCCAGACCTGCCTCCAGGAGCGGGTGACCGACCTGGAGAACATCTGCTTCGTGGAGGAGTCGGGCTACTGGGACAAGAAGAAGGGGGTCTCGCGCAAGCCGGACTCCCGGCGCTGAGGTCCCCATGCCCCACTGCATCCTCGAGCACTCCAGCAACCTCCTCGACACGCCGGACTGGACCGGCCTGCTGCGGGAGATTAACCGCACCCTCGTGGCGACGGGGCTCTTCACCGAGGCCGACATCAAGAGCCGCGTGCTGCGGCACGAGACCTTCGTCATCGGCGACGGAGCTCCCGACCAGGCCTTCGTCACCTTGGACGTGCAGATCATGTGCGGCCGCACCGACGAGGTAAAGGCCCAGCTCAGCGAGGCCCTGCTCGCCACCCTGGCGGACTTCTTCCCGCGCACCCGCGCCGGGATGCGGTTCAGCCTCACCGTCCAGATCAGCGAGCTCCACCGGCCCAGCTACCGCCGGCAGACCTCCGCCTAGCCAGGAGTCCCCATGGTCGATGTCATCACGCCCCGCCAGCTGGCCCTCCTCGCCCTCGTGGCGAAGCACCCGGGCCTCGACCGCGAGAAGCTCCTAACCGTGGGTGGCGCCACCGCGGCCGCGGACTTGGCCTACCTGGAGCAGCACGACCTGCTGCGCGAGCGGGAGGTTGGCCGCTACCGCGTCTCCCACTTCGGCGAGCGCGCGCTCAAGCGGGGCCTGTAGCCATGCTTGAGACCTGGCTGAGCCACCCCCATGCGGCACCCTGGCTGCTTGTGATGTGGATTGCAGGTCTGCTGGGTTCCCTGGGGCACTGCGCGGGCATGTGCGGCCCCATCGTGGCGGCCTTCGGCTTGTCCCAGTCCCGGCAGGCCGGTCCCGCCTGGACACGCCACCTGCGGTTTCAGCTCGGCCGGGTGACCACCTATGCCATCCTCGGTGGCCTCATCGGCTTCCTGGGCGGCTTCGCGCGGCTGCAGACCGTGCAGGACATGCACGCCTGCTGCAAGCCCGAGGGAGCGGCGCTGATCGCGGCCCAGGCCTGGCCCTGGCAGCTCTGGGTGAAGCTGGGCATCGGGGTCCTGATGCTGCTCATGGGTCTGGTGATGCTGCTGGGAAGGCGCGCCGACACGCTCATGGAGTTCCGCCTGCCGGCGCCCCTCCAGCGGCTGCTGGGCCGGGGCCTGGCCCTGGGCAGCCTGCCCTATGCCCTGGGCATGCTCTGGGGCCTGCTGCCCTGCGGGCTGGTCTACATGATGCTGCTGCGCACCCTGGACGGCGGGGACTGGAAGCTGGGCGCGGCGGGCATGGCCGCCTTCGGCCTGGGCAGCGCCCCCCTGCTCCTGGGCGTGGGGCTGGCCAGCACCCGCCTCAGCCAGGCATGGAAGGCCCTCCTGCTGCGCCTGGGAGGCCTCCTGGTGGCCCTGATGGGCGGCTACATCCTCTGGCAGGCCGTGATGCTCCTGCGGCTCCAGGCGCAGGGATAGCGCCCCTCAGGCCCGGTCCCGCCCCAGTCGCATGGAGTTGCCGATCACGGAGAGGCTGGAGAGCACCATGGCCCCGGCGGCGAGGATGGGGTTCAGCACGCCGGTCATGGCCAGGGAGATGCCCAGGGTGTTGTAGAAGAAGGCCCAGAAGAGGTTCTGCTTGAGCACCCGGAGGGTGAGGGTGGCCAGCCGGAACACGCCGCTGATGCGCGTCAGGGAGTCCCGCATGAGCACCACGGGCGCCGCGTGGGTGGCCAGGTCCGCGCCTGAGCCCATGGCGATGCCCAGGTCCGCCGCGGCCAGGGCCGGGGCGTCGTTCACGCCGTCGCCCACCATGGCCACCACCTTGCCCTCGGCCTGGAAGCCGCGCACGGCCTCGGCCTTCTCGGCGGGGGACACGCCACCCACCCAGGCGTCCACGCCCACGGCCCGGGCGATGCGCTCCGTGGTGGCGGGGGCGTCCCCGGAGAGGAGGACGGTCCGGATGCCCCGGGCGCGCAGCTCCGCCACGACCGCGGCGGCCTCGTCCCGGGGGCGGTCCCCGAAGGCCATGGCCCCGGCGGAGACGCCGTCCACGGCGGCGAAGGCCACGGTCAGGCCCTCGGCTTCCCAGCCTTCGGCCCGGGCGGCCAGGGCGGCCGGCAGGAGGACGCCTTCCTCGGCCAGGAGGGTCCGGTTCCCCACCGCCACGCGCCGCCCCGCCACGGTGCCCAGGAGGCCCCGGCCGGGGCGCACCTCGATGTCGCTGGCATCCAGCCGTCCCAGGCCCTGCCCTTCCGCGTGCCGCACCAGGGCGTGGGCCAGGGGATGCTCCGAGTAGGACTCCAGGCCCGCCACCAGATCCAGGTGCTCCAGGGCGGAGTGCCGCACGCGGAACACGCCCTCGGTGAGGGTGCCGGTCTTGTCGAGGATGAGCAGGTCCACCCGGCGGAAGGTCTCCAGCACCCGCACGTCGCGGATGATGATGCCCTGGCGGGAGGCCGCGCCGATGGCCGCGGTGGTGGCCAGGGGGGTCGCGATGCCCAGGGCGCAGGGGCAGGCGATGACCAGCACGGCAATGCCGCGCAGCAGGGCCTCCGTGGTGGAGAGGTCCCGGAGGAGGCAGACCGCTACCGTGAGCGCCGCCAGGCCCAGCACCACCGGGATGAAGACCCGGGAGACCCGATCCACGGTGCGCTCCAGGGGGCTCTTGCTCGCCAGGGCCCCCTGCACCGACTTCACGATCTGGGCCAGGGTGGAGTCCTCGCCGCAGCGCGTGACGCGGATGGCCAGCACCCCCGTGGTGTTGAGGCTGCCGCAGATGACCTCGCCGCCCACGGCCTTGGGCCGCGGATCCGACTCGCCCGTGACCACGGACTCGTCCACGGCGGAGGCTCCCTCCACCACAACCCCATCGGCCGGGATGCGCTCGCCGGGCTTGACCAGCAGCACCGTGCCCGGTTCCAGAGCCTCGATGGCCACGAAGTGATCCTGGCCCTCCAGGCGGAGGCGCGCCTTGCGGGGCAGGAGGCG
>CAIRAS010000093.1 GCA_903876615.1 uncultured Holophagaceae bacterium | reverse complement strand
TGGCCCCGAGGCCGGAAAGGAGGTTCCGATGGGACGACACGCCGACCTCTCCGAACCTCCGTCGAGACGCGCCGCCCGCTGAGGTGGCGCCCGTCCGCTCTCCCGAATCCGCACCCTGAATGGGATGGTGGCGCTCCTGCTAGCGCCGCCTCCAATCCTTCGGACCGGCCATGATCCATCGCTTGCTCGACACCGTCTGGGGCCAGGCCACCAACCTGATCACAGCGCCCATCCGCCGTCGCCGGTGGATCGACCTGCTTGTGCTCGCCGCCCTGGTGAGCACCCTGGCAGCGCTCTGGCTGGTGGGCCGGGAGTGGACCGCCGTGCAGCGGCCCTCGGTGGTGATCTCCCTCAGCGCCTGGGCCCTGCCCAAGTACGTGCTGCTCTCCCTGATCCGCGCCATCGCCGCCTACGCCGTGTCCCTCGCCTTCACCATGGTGGTGGCCTACTGGGCCGCGAAGGATCCCCTGGCCGAGCGGTTCCTGGTGCCCATCCTGGACATCCTCCAGAGCGTGCCCATGCTGGCCTTCCTGCCGCCGGTGCTGCTGCTGATGCTCACGCTGTTACCCCGCAGCAATGTCGGGCTCGAGCTGTCCGCGGTGCTGCTCATCGTCACCTGCCAGGCCTGGAACATGGCCTTCAGCTTCTACCAGTCGCTGAAGACCCTGCCCAAGGACCTGGAGGAGACCGCCGGGCTGTTCGGCTTTAACTGGCTGCAGCGGCTGCGCTGGCTCGAGATCCCCTTCGCCACGCCCGGTCTGGTGTGGAACTCCATGGTGAGCGTAGCCAACAGCTGGTTCTTCCTCATGACCGCAGAGGCCTTCAAGGCCGGCGACAAGAACTTCCAGCTGCCGGGCGTGGGCTCGTACATGAACACGGCGGTGGAGCAGGGCAACGGCCGGGCCCAGGTCTACGCGATCCTCACCATGCTGGCCCTGGTCGTGCTGCTGGATCAGCTGATCTGGCGGCCGGTGGTGGCCTGGTCCCAGCGCTTCCAGGTGGACGAGAGCGCCGAGGTGGAGCCCAACGACAACTGGCTGCTGCGCTTCCTCCGCCGCTCCCGCCTCCTGCGCTGGCTGGAGGCGAAGCGGAACCAGCGCCTCCACCAGCGGCGCCCGCGGCCGGTCCTGCTCCGCCAGGCGGAAGAGAGCTTCAAGCGCCCGGGCCGGCTGGCGCCCTGGTTCGCCGCCTCGGCGCTGATCGCCATGCTGGGGCTCCTGGCCCTGGGCGGGCTCTCCGTGGTGCGGCTGCTGGTGGATGTGAGCCCCGCCAAGTGGCTGCAGCTGCTGAAGGCGGGCGGCGCCTCCCTGTCGCGAGTGCTGCTCTCCACCTTCCTGGCCACCCTCTGGACCCTGCCCGTGGGCCTCTGGATCGGTATGTCACCGAAGTGGTCCCGACGCCTCCAGTCCGTAGTGCAGGTGGCGGCCTCCTTCCCCTCCTCGCTGATCTTCGCCAGCCTCATCCTGATCTTCCAGGGCATGGGCATCGGCCTCGGCGTCAGCTGTGTCCTGCTCATGGTGCTGTCCACCCAGTGGTATCTGCTCTTCAACATCATCGCGGGCGCCCAGGCCATTCCCGCCGACTTGCGCGAGGCCTCCCGGGCCTACCGACTGTCCCTCTGGAAGCGCTGCTGGACGCTCTACTTCCCGGCGGTGTTCCCCTACCTGGTCACGGGCTGGGTCACGGCCACCGGCGGGGCCTGGAATGCCAGCATCGTCACCGAGATCGTCACTGCCAAGCATCAGACCCTCCGCACCTTCGGCCTCGGCGCCGAGGTGGTCATGGCCACGGACCAGGGCTCCATGCCCAACCTGGCCGCCAGCGCCCTGCTCATGGCGGGCCTGGTGGTGGTCTTCAACCGCCTCGTCTGGGTCCCCCTCTACCGGCTGGCGGAAACCCGCTACGCCCTGAACCGCTGAGGTCGTTATGCAGCAACCCTACGGCGCTCCCATCTGCGAACTGCGCGGCATCCAGATGCGCTTCTCGGGCCCCAAGGGCAAGGTGCAGCGTGTGCTGGAGGACATCCGGCTGGAAGTGCATCCCGACGAGATCCTGTCCCTCATCGGCCCCAACGGCTGCGGCAAGTCGACCCTGCTCCGGATCCTCTCGGGCCTGCTGGAACCCTCCCAGGGCGAGGTGCGCCACCACGGCGAGAAGCTTGAGGGCCTGAATCCCGGCGTCGCCATGGTGTTCCAGACCTTCGCCCTCTACCCATGGATGACCGTGGAGGAGAATGTCCGCGTGGTCCTCCGCGCCCGGGACCTGCCCGAGGGCGAGGTGCGGGAGAAGGCCCACCAGGCCATTCGCAAGGTGGGTCTCGAGGGCTTCGAGGAGGCCTTCCCCCGGGAGCTCTCCCGCGGCACCAAGCAGCGCGTCGGCGTGGCCCGGGCCCTGGCGGTGGATCCCGAGATCCTGATCATGGACGAGCCCTTCAGCCAGGTGGACGCCCTCACGGCCGAGGCCCTCCGCGCTGAGATCATGGACATCTGGGCCGATAAGGAGCGCAACCCCTCCGCCATCGTCATGGTGAGCCAGTCCATCCGGGAGGCGCTGCTCATGGCCGACCGGGTGGCCATCCTCTCCGGCGCGCCCGGCGTCCTCCGCACGGTGGTGGACATTCCCCTGCCCCGTCCCCGGGATAGCCGCTCGCCCGAGTTCATGAAGCTGGTGGACCACATCCACGACCTCATCACCAGCGCGGAGCTGCCGGATGTCGTCATCTCCGCCCCCATCCTCAGCGCCACCGAGGATGACGAAGTGGAACCCCTGCCCCTGGGCCAGAGCGCCGCCCACCTGGGCCTCCAGGAGTTCGTGGAAGCCCAGGGCGGCACCAGCGACCTTTTCCAGGTGGCCTCCCACACCCACGTGCCTTTCGAGCGGGTGCTCACCACGGTGAAGGCCGCGGAGATGCTCGACCTGGTCGACACCCCCAAGCGCGCGGTGCTGCTCACGCCCCTGGGCAAGCGCTTCGTGAACGCCAACATGGATGACCGCAAGGACCTCTGGCGCGCTCAGCTGCTGGAGCTCCGCCTGTTCCGCGTGGTGCGGGAGATGATCGAGCTCCAGGAGGGAGAGCTGCCCAAGGAAGTGCTGCTCCAGGAGCTGGCCACACGCCTGCCCATGGAGGATCCCGAGCAGACCTTCGAGACCGTGGTCGCCTGGGGCCGTTTCGGCGAGCTGTTCGCCTACCGCGAAGAGCGCGGCGTCCTCACCCCGGAGTAGCCTGCATC
>CAIRAS010000092.1 GCA_903876615.1 uncultured Holophagaceae bacterium | reverse complement strand
GGTGACGTGGAACACGTCGGGGCACTCGGCCTCGCAGGCGTTGCACACGATGCAGCCTTCTTCGATCCAGACTTTGGTGATGGCCATGATGGTCTCCTAGAGATGCATGGGGGGCCCTGCTTCGGGCGGATTCTCTAACCTAGCATCGCCCCCCCGTCCGGACCAAGCATCGCCTCGCCTCCCCGGCCGTGGGAGACTGGAGTTGTGACGGAGGTCCGCCCATGAGCCTGCAGGAAACGGGAATCCTGGCCCGGATCAGGACCCGGCTGCCCGGCGGCGGCACCCTCCTGGATGACTGCGGGGCGCTGCCCCCGACCCCAACCGGGCAGACCCTGCTGGTCACCACAGACCTCATGGAGTCCGGTCAGCACTTCCGGCTCGACTGGCACCCAGCGGACCTGCTGGCCCGGAAACTACTGGCAGTGAACCTCTCGGACCTGGACGCCTCTGGCGCCCGCCCCTTCGGCTACACCCTCACCCTGGCCCTGGGGCCGGAGCTCACCGAGGCCTGGCTCGACACCTTCCTGGAAGGCCTGGCCGAGGCCAGTCGGGAAGCCGCTGTCCAGGTCCTGGGCGGGGACACCGTGGGCCGCCCCTCGGGCCTGGGTCTGGGCCTCACGGCCTTCGGCTTCGCGACCCGGTGGCTGCGGCGGGACGGCCTCAAGGCGGGCGACCGCCTCTACGTAGACCAGCGGCCCGGCGCCAGCCTGCGGGGCCTGCGCAAGCTGCAAGCGGGCCAGCGCTGGGACCCGGCGCAGCCCGACCCGGACCTGGCGGCCCACCTGGCCCCCCGGCCTCGCCTGGGCCTCGGGCTCCAGCTGGCCGCCCTGCCCGAGGTGCACGCCTGCCTCGACCTCTCCGATGGCCTCAGCCGCGACCTCGGGAACCTGGCCGAGGCCTCGGGGCTCAGCATCCTGGTGGACGCGGGCCTGGATGAGGACGCCCTCCGCGGGGGCGAAGACTACGCCCGCTGCTTCGGCAGCTCCCTGTCCCAGGCGGACCTGGAGCAGCGGCTGGGTCTGCCCCTCGTGGCCGTGGGTTCGGCCCTGCCCCGCGGGGAAGCGCCGCTGCTGGCCTATGATGGAGGCTCGCTCCGGCCCCTGCCGGACCTCAGCTTCGATCACTTCCAGCCATGACGACCTCCCTCGAGAATCCCAGTCCTGCGGCGCCTGCTCCCTCGGGGCTCTGGGGACGCCTGAAGGCCCACATCCTGCACCCGGAGCTGAGCCCTGAGCAGGTGGCCTGGAGCTTCGCCCTGGGCCTGTCCATCGCCTGGAACCCCCTGCTGGGGCTGCACACGGCGCTGATGTTCTTGTTCTGCCTCCTCTTCCGGCGTCTGCATCGGCCCCTCCTGATCATGGCCATGCTGGTCAACAACCCCTGGACCCTGGTCCCCATGGCCACCGCCAGCGTCTGGCTGGGCAACCTGGTGCGGGGGCGCTTCGACGGCGGCAACCTGGCCCGGATCGAGTGGCACCAGATCGGCTGGCGCAGCTTCGTCACGTGGTCGGGCTTCGAGGCCATGACCACCATGCTCCGGCCCGTCCTGAAGTCCTACCTGATCGGCGGAACCCTGTGCACCCTTCTGGCCCTGCCTGTCGGATACTTGTTCATGCTGTGGCTGGCCAGGCGCCTGCGGCGCATCCACTGGCCACACCTCCACCACCCCACCCCGCACCCCCAAGATCACCCCTCCGGAGACTGATGTCATGGACATGCGCTTCCTCATGAAACAGGCCCAGCAGATGCAGGCGAAGCTCGCCGAGACCCAGGCCAACCTGCGCGTCGAGGGCACCGCCGGCGGAGAGCTGGTCAAGGTCACCTTGAACGGCTCCAAGGAGCTGATGGGCGTGTCCATCGCCAAGGACGCCATGGATCCCGAGGATCCCTCCATGCTGGAGGACCTGCTGCTGGCGGCCTTCCGCGATGCGGGGACCAAGGTGGACGAGACCATGAAGAAGCAGATGGGCGGCATGGG
>CAIRAS010000091.1 GCA_903876615.1 uncultured Holophagaceae bacterium | reverse complement strand
TCCGACTTTGCACGACCGGACAACTTATGGTTCCGGCAGCCTGTCGGATCGGCCAATTCCACCCCTCAACTGAGGTCATTTCGGGGTGAGATCGGACAGATTATGCTTCCTATCCCGGACATCTTTTCCTTCACGACACACCCCCCATTTTCTATGGTGAAAGTGTGTCGCGGAACCATAATATGGCCATTTGGTCAGCTTATGGTTCCATATCACTTTTGGACATTTTATGGTTCGCGGGCGGATTACGTGTTGGCACCTGTCCGGACACCGCGAGTTCCTCTGTGGCCGTTTTATTGCCATACGCTTATGGCGCGGCGGTCATCCCTGGCGGATGATGCGGAATCGTTGCAGGGCTCCATGGCCCTCACTGCTGTAGCTTTGTTCCCGCTTTTTTTAAGCACGATTCAGCATGGGTGCAAAGGCTGATCAGCCGGCCTGAGGCAGCTCCTGCTCGGGGTTCACGTCCTTCATGAAGACGGGCCAGCAGGCCATATGCCCTAGCCCGAACTGGAGGAGGATCCCGCCCGCTTCCGAGAAGCCGAAGCTTGGGGAGGCTCCCTTGAGGACCGGGGGCAGCACCATGAGGTAGAGGTCCAGCCAGTGCCCAGCCAGCACGGTGAAGCAGGCCACCATCAGGACCCGCTCATTGGTCTTCGCCTTGCGCTGGAGCAGCATCGCGAAGGGCAGGCCAAAATTCAGCACCAGGTTCAGGTAGAAGAAGGGGGTCCACCCGCTGTGGAGCATGAGGCGGATGGGGGCGGTTTCCTCGGGGATGTTGGCGTACCACACCAGCAGGAACTGGCTGACCCAGATGTAGGCCCAGAAGCAGCTGAAGGCGAAGAGCAGCTTGCCCAGGTCGTGGTTCTGGGCCTTGGAGATCTCGGGCAGCAGTCCCACCCGGCGCAGGACAATGGCGCTGATGGTGACAATGGCGATGCCCTGGAGGAACATCCCAGCGAAGCCGTAGATGGCGAAGATGGTGCTGTTCCAGGCGGGTTCCAGGGACATGATCCAGTCGAAGTTCGCCAGGGCGAAGGTGAACCCGAAGACCAGGATGAACACGGCGGCGCCCTTCCCCCGCTGCACAATCCGGCGCCCCAGGAAGATCCAGAGGCCGAAGAAGAGCAGGATCCGACCGAAGAAGAAAGGCCGGTTCAGCCAGGCCAACCGTCCGCTGAGCAAATGATCTGCATGGGCCTCGGGCCGGGCCCAGGGGTAGAGGTGGGCGGCGCCGAACCAGAGGGCCAGCATCATCAGCCCCGCGAAGGGCAGCAGCGCAGGCATGGCCCGGTGGGCCTTGAGGATGGGGTCACTCCAGCGCGCCCCGGTGGTGGACTGGATGGCCAGCAGGAACAGCCCCCCGAGCCCCACGCAGGTCAGGTTGAAGGCGGTCATCAGCACGCTGGCCCAGGCGTGAAGCGGACTGGTGAAGTAGCCGATCCCCAACGCCAACAGTCCCAGGCCCGTCAGCGTCCAGGCGCCCAGGCGGAACTTCTCCCCGATCTCCGCAAGCGTGGGGAACTGGGGCCGGGTGAGGTCGCGGGAAGGGACGGAAAACACCTGGTCGGGCTTCATGATGGGGCTCCAGGGGTCGGGGCCGGCGCAGCTGCGGGGGCGGGTTTCGGGGCGGCGGCCTTCTGCAGCTCGCGGATGTAGAGCACCACCTTCCAGCGGTCCTCGCGGCTGATGAGGTCCCCGAGTCCCTTCATCTTTTCGGGGCCCCCGAAGGTCGCCACGTGGAAGATCCGCCCGTCAGGCATGTTCCGGATGATGGGTGCCACCAGGATCGCTGGCGCCAGCAGGCCCCTCGCCACGATCACGCTGCTGTTGTTGTCGCCGTCCTGGCCATGGCAGGCGGCACAGCTTCGGTCGTAGACCAGCTTGCCGCGGCTGAAGTTGGCCTGAGTAGGCTGCAAGGGGTTCTGCAGTTCCAGCCCGGCCCGCTCCGCTTCGGCCTTGCCGGGGCCATAGGGCAGCGGCACCAGCCCCTTCCGCGACACGGTGCCTGCGGGAGGCGTCTGGAGCACCTGACCCCCCGGCAAGGACGGATGCGGGTCGAACGACTGGTAGGCCACGGGCTCCCCCATGCCACCGTCCCAGGTCAGGTTGCGCTTCAGGTAGTCGCGGTTCAGGAGCGGCAGGGCGGCCAACACCAGCACCGCCGGGAGGGCGGCCAGGAAGAAAGCCAGGGGCGAGGCCTCCCGATCGAGCAGAGAGGCAGGCTGCTCATGCCGGTCGTCCACCAGCAGCTCGGTGTCCAGGGCACCCAGGCCCGCCAGCAGGGACTGGACCCCGGCAAAGCTGGCCCCCGCCTGGATCTCGGCGGCGACCACGAAGCGGTCGTCGTTCACGCCGGGGTGGAGGTCGGGCACCTTGAACCTCGGCCTCATGCCCGCGGCGACAAACAGGCTGCCCACCACGCCGAGACCGGCCATCAGGACCGTGAGCTCGAAGGCCACTGGAATAAAGGCCGGCAGGGAGACCAGCGGCTTACCACCCACGATCAGGGGGTAGTCGTAGGCCGAGGTCCAGATCTGCACGCCCAGCGCCGTGGCCAGGCCCAGCAGGCCGAAGCCCAGGCAGGCGCGGGGCAGTCGGGAGGGCTTCAGGCCGATGGCCTCGTCCATCCCGTGCACGGGAAAGGGGGAATAGGTATCGATGACCCGGAAGCCCTCCAGTCGCAGACGCTTCACGGCCTCGAGCAGCAGCAGGGGATCGGCGAAGCTGGCGCGAAAGCGGGTCGGAGCCAGGAACTCAGTGTTCGTCATGCTTCAGCACTCCTTTCACTTCGCTGGCTGCGATGACAGGGAGCAACCGGGTGAAGACAAGGAAGCAGGTGAAGAACAGCCCGAAGCTGCCAAGGAAGATGGCCACTTCCACAAAGGTGGGCGTGTACATGGCCCAGGAGGACGGCAGGTAGTCCCGGTGGAGGCTCGTCACGATGATGACGAAGCGCTCGAACCACATGCCGATGTTCACGAAGATCGACAGGATGAAGATCATCCAGGGCGTGGTGCGCACCTTCCGGATCCAGAACAGCTGCGGGATGACCACATTGCAGGTCACCATGGACCAATAGGCCCACTTGAAGGGCCCCAGGGCCCGATTCATGAACACATAGCGCTCGAAGTTGTTGCCGCTGTACCAGGCCATGAAGAACTCGGTGCCATAGGCCATCCCCACGATCATGCCGGTGGCGATGATCACCTTGGTCATGGCCTCCAGGTGCCGGACCGTGATGTAGTCCTCCAGGTCCATCACCTTGCGGGCGATGATCATGAGCGTGAGCACCATGGCGAAGCCGCTGAAGACGGCGCCGGCCACGAAGTAGGGCGGGAAGATCGTCGCGTGCCAGCCGGGGATCACGGAGGTGGCGAAGTCCATGGACACGATGGTGTGCACGGAGATCACCAGCGGGGTGCTGAGGCCCGCCAGCAGCATGTAGACCGTCTCGTAGCGGCTCCAGGTACGGTTGGAGCCGTTCCAACCCAGGGAGAAGACGCTGAGGATGGCTTTGCGAACCTTGGTTTTGGCGCGGTCCCGCATGGTGGCGAGATCGGGCACCATGCCCAGGTACCAGAAGGTGAGGGAGATGATGAAGTAGGTGCTGATGGCGAAGACATCCCAGAGCAGCGGGCTCTTGAAGTTCACCCAGAGGGGTCCCCGCGTGTTCGGGTAGGGGGTGGCCCAGAAGGCCAGCCAGGGCCTGCCCATGTGGATGATGGGGAAGGTCCCGGCGCACATGACCGCAAAGATGGTCATGGCCTCTGCCGCCCGGTTGATGCTGGTGCGCCAGCGCTGCCGGAACAGGAAGAGGATGGCGGAGATCAGAGTCCCGGCGTGGCCGATGCCCACCCAGAAGACGAAGTTGGTGATGTCGAAGGCCCAGCCCACGGTGCGATTGAGGCCCCAGGTGCCGATGCCCTGGGTCACGGTCTGAGTGACCGCCCAGACGCCGAGCAGCAGCAGGGAAAGGGACGCGGACAGGGCCAGCCACCACTTGAGGGGCGGCCTGCGCTCCGTGGTGCTGAAGACCTCCTCGGTGACCTGGGAGTAGGACTTGTTCCCGTCGATCAAGGGCAGGACATGGCCGTAGCCGCGTTCCTGGTCGTCCTCGACGCCGAGCGAAACGGGCAGGGCGGAGCTATGGAGCTCAGGCGCCATGGTGGCCTCCCTGTCCGTGAGTCGGTTCCGCATTGCGGATCCGGGTCAGGTAGCTGACGGCGGGTCCGATGCCCAGGTCCCCCAGCACCAGGAAGCGCTTGGGGTCTCGCATGGCATGGCTGATCTGGCTGTCCGGATCCTGCACATCGCCGAAGACGATGGCCTGGGCCGGACAGCTCTGCATGCAGGCCGGCAGGGCTTCGCCATCCTTCAGCTCGCGGCCCTCGTTCTTGGCCTGGACCTTGGCGGTCAGGAGCCGCTGGACGCAGAAGCTGCACTTCTCCATGACCCCGCGGCTGCGCACGGTCACATCGGGATTGAGCGCCAGGCGCTCCACCTCGCTGCTGTGGGGATACTCCCACCAGTTGAAGCGGCGGACCTTGTAGGGGCAGTTGTTGGCGCAGTACCGGGTGCCCACGCAGCGGTTGTAGACCTGCTGGTTGAGGCCCTCCTCGCTGTGCACCGTGGCCAGCACCGGACAGACATTCTCGCAGGGTGCATTGTCGCACTGCTGGCACAGCATGGGCTGGTGGAACACCCTGGGTTCGGCCTCACTGCCTTCGTAGTAGCGATCGATGCGGAGCCAGTGCATCTCCCGCTTCTTCCCGACCTCCTTGCGGCCCACCACGGGGATGTTGTTCTCCACCTGGCAGCCGATGACGCAGCCGGAGCAGCCGGTGCACTTGCTCAGGTCGATGACCATGGCCCAGCGGTGCCGACCGTGGGGATGCTGCGCATAGACGGAAGGCCCCGGCTGTTCATGGGGCCGCGCCGAAGCGGGATCCCGCAGGTAGGGGGCCAGCGCCATCTCGCGCACCAGCTCGCGGCCTTCGAGGCTGTGGTGATCCTGGGTGGCAGCCAGCTCCGCCCGGCCGCCGGTCCGGCGGATCTGCAGGGGCACCGGGGCCGGCGCCAGGAAGCCGGTGACCAGGCTCCGCCAGGGATAGGCATTGGTGCCCACGACCGTCCAGTCCTTGGGGGCGCCCTCCTTGCGGCCATAGCCCAGGGCCACGGCCAGGGTGCGGTCGTCCTGACCCGGCTGGACCACCACCGGCAGGTGCAGCTCGGGGAAGCCGAGGGGCCGGAGGGCCGCCACATCCCCCTGCTCCAGGCCCAGCCCCTTGGCGGCAGCGGGGGAGATGGAGACGTAGTTATCCCAGGTCATCTTCGTAATGGGATCCGGCAGCTCCTGGAGCCACGGGTTGAAGGCATGGCGGCCATCCCCAAGGCCCACCTTGGCCATGAGCAGCAGCTCGTAGGCTCCCTTCGCTACCTCGCTGCGCCCACGGAGAGTGGCGGTCGCCTTCTCCCGGTAGGTCGGCGAGGTCGGGCTGCCCTCGAATTGGACCGCGCCCTTTTGCAGGACGCCGTCCCAGAAGGCCCCGAAGTCCGCCACTGCTTTCTGGCGAGGGAAAACCTCTCGCCGCCAGTGTTCCCTCAGGTGATCGAGGGCCAGGGCAGGCCGCCCACCCCAGGCCAGGAGACTCTCCACGGCGTTCCGCGTCTGAAACAGCGGGTTCGTGAGGGGCTGGCCCAGACTCAGGACCCCAGCCACCGGTTCGGCATCGCTCCAGGCCTCGAGCCAGTGATGGTCCGGTGCGAGGTGGGTGCAGGCCTGGGCGGTCTCATCCGCCGTGAGTGCCAGGCTCACCCTCACCCGCACCTTGGCAAAGGCGGCCGCGAACTCGGCGGGCAGATCATAGGAGGGGTTGGCACCCACCACGATCACCGCCGCCACCAGGCCCTCGCCCATCTCCTTGATGAGGCCGACCAGGGCCCGATCATCGCCGCGCTTCTGGAGGCTTGGGCGGGCCAGGTCCACCGTGTGGCCCTCAGCCCCCAGCAGGTGGTTGATGCGGGCAGTGAGGACCTGCGCCTGCAGGTCGTTGGCGCCGCAGAGCACGAGGGCGGTGCCCCGGTGCCCGCCCAGGTCGTGGGCGAGTGCCTCCGCCTTGGCCTGAAGCCCTGGCCGCAGGTCCCCGAGGGGGGTTCCCACTCCGAGGGCGGCAGCGATGGTCTCGAGGAAGGGCACGATCTCGGAGGGCGCCAGACGAATCCGCTCGTCTGCATTGCTGCCCGTCAGGGACATGCAGGCCTCGGCCTGCACATGCTTGGACATGGGGTGCGGGTTATCCGGGCCCCGCCGACTGGCATAGGCGCGGGTGAACCCGGCGGGATCGATCCAGGTCCCCAGGAAGTCCGCCTCGATGCCGAGGATGAAGTCCGCCGCTTCGAGCCGGTAATGAGGCACCACCTTCAGGCCGTGGGTCTGCTCGTAGGCGGCCGGGAGGGCGGCACAGCTCAGGGCGTCATAGGTGACGGCCTTGCCGTCCCGGAAGCCTCCCAGGAAGCCCTGCATAGCGGCCCGCAGCGTCGGCCCGGCCAGGGAGCCGGTGAGCACGCGGACCCGCCCCCCCTTCCCTTTGATTTCCGCAAACCGTGCGGCCAAGTCGGCATCGAGGGTGGCCCAAGAGCAGTCCTGTCCCTGCAGGCGGGGCTGCCTCAGGCGGGCGGGGTCGTAGAGGCCCCGGGTCTGGGCCTGACCGATGGCACAGAGGCCGCCGCGATTCAGGGGATGATCCGGATTCCCTTCCAGCTTTACAGGGCGACCGTCCCGGCTGCGGGCCAGCACGCCACAGGCTGCCGAGCACCCCTGACAGGTGGTGGCAAACCACTGCGCCACACCGGGTGTCAGGCCTTCCTGGGCATTCAGGTAGGGCAGCGCCTTCTCGACCACCTTGCTCTTGCAGCCGATGGCGAGGCTGGCCGCAAAGCCGACGCCCGAGAAGCGGAAGAAGTCGCGCCGGGAGATCTGCCGCACGCTCTCCCCGACCGGGAGCTCATCGCTGAACTCGGCCTTGTCTTTCTTGATGAGTCCCCGCCGTTCGCCGAGGCTCTTCCACACATGCATGGCTTCTCCTCAGTGGTGGCAGGCGGTGCAGTCGATGGGGGCTGCGGGCCATTTGCCGTTCAGCTGCAGCTTCAGGTTTTCGTTGCGATGGCAGGTCAGGCACTCGCCCATGGTCAGCGCCAGGGCCTGCTCCACCCGCTCCATGCCCTGGACCTCGCCATGGCAGCTCTGACAGGCCACGCCTGCGTTGACGTGCCGACTATGGGGGAAATCCACATGCGAGGGGAGTCGGTGGATGCGGACCCACTCCACCGGGCGTCCTTCCTTCACGGCCCGGGCCAGCTTGGCTATCTCCGGGCTCGGATCGACCCCGCCGGGCTTGGTTCCCGCCCGGTTCAGGATCGCTTCGTGGCACTTCATGCAGGTGCTGGTGGGCGGAATCCCCGCATGCCGGCTCTGCTCTGCCCCCGTGTGGCAGAACAGGCAGTCCAGCTTGAGCTCACCCGCATGGAGGGCGTGGGAGTAGGCGATGGGCTGGACCGGCTTGTAGCCCGAGTTATCCCCCAGCAGCCTCGTGTCCACGCTGACGGCAACGATCATCAGCGAGGCTCCGAAGGCGACTGCGCCCGCCAGGGCGACCGTCCGGACTCTCATCTGAGCCCCTTCCGGTTCCAGATCACCACCTGGGGCTTGCGCCAGTAATAGAAAATGGGCACCACCAGGAAGTGCACGAGGCGGGTGAACGGGATCAGCAGAATCACCGTAAACCCGCTGAGGATGTGGAGCTTGGGGAGCCAGGGCAGCGGCATGATGAGCTCGGGCCTGGGGCTCAGGGTCAGGAGGCTCCAGAGGTAGGGCGCGGCATTGGAGGCATACCAGGAGCTGCCCCAGCGGTAGCGCAGGGCGGTGTCGATGCCCGTGGTCACCTGGAGGAGCAGGAGGCAGAGCAGGACCCAGTCCATGGCGGTGGTGACGACCTTCACCCGGGAGCTGGTGTGGCGGCGAACCATCAGGGCCACGATCCCCACGAGGGCCAGCAGGGCGGCGGTCAGCCCGGTGAACTCGAGCAGGTAGAGCCGGAAGGGCGCGGAGTTCCAGGCAAGGATCTGGCCGGGGACGAGGAAGGCCACGAGGTGCCCGGTGAGTACCCACACGATGCCCCAGTGCCAGAGGCCCGAGCCCCAGAACAGCTGCTTGTTCTCAAGGAACTGGCTGGAGAGGCTGGAATAGCTGAAGGGCTTCCAGACAAACCGGAGGATGCTGACCACGATGGCGAGGACCAGGGCGGCATAGGGGAATCCAACCCACAGAAACTTGTCAAGCATGGCTCACCTCGGCAGGCATCCGATGGGCGGTGAAGATGAGGTACAGCGCCTGCAGCAGGTGGGCATAAGCACCCTCCTTCATGGCCAACTGGATCTTCTCCATCGCAGGCAGGATGCAGTCGTCCACCAGGTCGATGGCATCCTGGGTTTCCAGCTTCATGGTCAGATCCAGCAGTGCGGGCAGGTAGTCGGGCAGGTCCTGGCCCACCTCCACTTCGTTTTCGCGCAAGTGGTGGCGCATCATGGCCAGGAACTGCCCTCGCTTGTAGGACTCCCCGAAGAGGTGCCAGCCGATCTCCAGCACGCAGTCTGGGTTCAGATCGAAGCTGCGCGTGTACAGCTCGGCCATGTCCTCCTGGCTCGTGGTACTGGCCACCAGGGCAAAGGCCTCCAGGAACTCCTGGCAGGGATGGCCGGTCTTCATGGCTTCGTCAGCCAGGGCTCCGGCCAGCTTGGCCGTATCGGCGCCGGGATACCGCAGCAGGATGGCGATGCCCGGGATGAGCTGGGTGGGAACGCGCATGGGCTGCATCAGAACCCCCTCTGGGGCTGCTCGCGGAAGCCGAAGCCCGCAGCGCCCTTCTTCTCGAGCGGATTGGTGAGGACCTCCACCGCCTGTTCTCGGTGGCTGGGTGGGATCACAAAGCGGTCTTCGTAGTTGCAGAGGCTGGTCAGCCGGTAGATGGCCTCGGCCTGCTCGGTGGTGCAGTCGGCCTCGCGGAGGCCGTCCAGGGCCACCTGCATCTCCACATCCCCCACCGTCACCGCCCGCTTCCAGGTGCGGATCGCCATCATCTTCTTCATGGCATAGCGCACCGGGGCCTCCTGGCCGGCCCCGAAGAGGCTGGCCAGGTAGCTCATGGGCAGCCGCGCCTGATCCAGCGGCGCGAAGATCTCCTCGGTGGAGGTGGGGTTCAGGGCGATGCCGTTCTCCACCGAGTAGGTCACCGGTCCCAGGGCCGGCACATAGAACAGGCTCGGGAAGGTGCGGAACTCTGGGTGCGGCGCCAGGGCCAGACCCCATTCCTTCACGAACTTGTAGACGGGGCTCTGCTGGGCGGCCTTGAGGATCTGGTCGGTGACACCGTTCTTCCTGGCAGACGCGATCACGGCAGGGTCGAAGGGATCGGCCAGCATGTCGCGGTGGGCGTCCACCAGCTCTGCGTCGGGCCGCACCCCGGCTTCCTGGATCTTGTCGGCATCGTAGAGCAGCACGCCCATGTAGCGGATGCGCCCCACGCAGGAGTGGAAGCAGGCCGGTGCCTGGCCCGTCTCCACCCGGGGATAGCAGAGCAGGCACTTCTCGGACTTCCCCGTGCTCCAGTTGTAGAAGACCTTCTTGTAGGGGCAGGCGGATACGCAGTAGCGCCAGCCCCGGCAGACATTCTGGTTGACCAGGACGATGCCGTCCTCGCCCCGCTTGTAGATGGCGCCGCTGGGACAGGCGGCCACGCAGGCGGGGTTGGCGCAGTGGTTGCAGATGCGGGGCAGGTAGAACATCACCAGGGTTTCGATGCTGAGGAGCTGCAGGCGCTGCTCCTCCGTCATCGCCGCCAGGTTCGGGTCATTGCGGGCGTAGAGGGCGGAGCCACCCAGGTCGTCATCCCAGTTGGGGCCGGACTCCACATCGATGTACTCCCCGGTGACCTTGCTGATGGGGATGGCCGTGGGCTGGTCGTCCAACTCGGGGCCGTTGAAGAGATCCTCATAGCGGTAGGTCCACGGCTCGTAGTACTCGTCCATGGTGGGCAGGTCCGGCTGGTAGAAGATCTTCTGGAGGAACTTCCCCTTGCCCGTGAGGCGGAGGGCGAGCTTGCCACCCTTGACGACCCAGCCACCCTTGTACTCGCCCTGGTCCTCCCACTTGGTGGGATAGCCAGTGCCGGGCTTGGTTTCGACGTTGTTCCACCACATGTAGTCGGCCCCCTTGCGGTCGGTCCACACGTTCTTGCAGGCGATGGAACAGGTGTGGCACCCGATGCACTTGTCCAGGTGGAAGACCATGGCGACTTGGGAGCGAATGTCCATGTGGGTGCCTCCTACCAGACCAGCTGGCCGAGCTTGCGGACGTAGACCACCGTTTCGCGGTTCACACCGGTGGGGCCCCAGTAGTTGAAGTGGTAGCTGAACTGCCCGTAGCCGCCGACCATGAGGTTGGGCTTGAGGCGGATGCGGGTGAGGCTGTTGTTCATGCCGGCGCGCTTCATGCCCCGGATGGGACTCTTGGGAACGCCATAGGTCCGCTCGGTGGCGTGGTACTGGATGCAGGCGCCCTTGGGGATCCGGGCACTGACGCAGGCCCGGGTGACCACCACACCGTTGTCGTTGTGGACTTCCACCCAGTCGTTGTCCTTGAGGCCCACGGACGCCGCATCCTCTTCGCTGAGCCAGAGCGGGTCGCAGCCTCGGGAGAGGGTGGTCATGCGCTCCGTGTCGCCGTAGGTGGAGTGGATGTGCCACTTGCCATGGGGGGTCAGGTAGTTGAGGGCCAGGGTCTTGCCCTCCCGCTTGGAGCACCGCAGATCCCCGAGCACCTGGGCCGGAGGGGTCGGCTTGTAGGTGGGGAGGTGCTCGCCGAACGCCAGGTAGCCTTCGTGGTCCAGGTAGCAGGACTGCCGGCCCGTGAGGGTGCGCCAGGGCACCATGCGCTCCACGTTGTAGGTGAAGGCCGAGTAGGGCCGCTTCTCGTCCACGAGGCCCGACCAGCAGGGGCTGTTGAGCACGCGGCGGGGCTGGGACAGCAGGTCCTTGAAGGTGTACTTGATGCCCCGATAGGGCGCGGCCAGGTCCTTCAGGGGCAGGCCCGTGCGGCCTTCCATGAACTCGTAGGCCCGGTAGGCCAGCTCGCCGTTGGTCTCGGGGGAGAGATGCAGCAGCACATTGGCTGCGTCCATGTCCTCCTGGAGGCTGGGGCGCTTCTCCCCTTCAATGGTCACCGTGGGATGGGTCTCGAGCATCCGATCGTAGATGTCCTTGATGGGGTACTTCACCCCGTGGGCACCCAGGCCCTGCTCCCGCACGTTGGGCCCCAGGGAGATGAACTGGTCGTAGAGCTTGGTGTAGTCGCGGCTGATGACGGTGAGACCCGGCATGGTCTTGCCCGGGATGGCCTCGCACTCACCGGCCATCCAGTCCCGGATGTGCGGCTGGGCGATCTCGCCGATGCTGTCGTGGGCCAAGGGGCTCGAGACAATGTCCTCGATGGGGTTGGGCAGGTGCTTGGCCGACAGCTCGCTGACAGTCTTCGCCATGCCCTTGAAGATGTCCCAGTCGCTCTTGGATTCCCAGCAGGGCGGGACCGCCGCCGACAGGGGATTGATGAAGCTGTGCATGTCCGTCGAGTTGAGATCCGTCTTCTCGTACCAGGTGGCCGTCGGCAGCACGATGTCGCTGTAGAGGGCCGAGGTGTCCATGCGGAAGTTGATGTCCACCACAAGGTCCATCTTGCCGGTGACTGTGGGCCGCCAGACGACGTCCTTCAGCGTGCCTTCGGCGACCTCGTCGGCGATGGCATTGGTGTGGGTGCCCAGGTAGTGCTTGAGGAAGAACTCGTGCCCCTTGGCGGAGGTGCCAATGGCATTGCCGCGCCAGATGTACCAGACCCGCGGCCAGTTCTCTGCGGCATCCGGATCCTCCACGGAGAAGCGCAGGTCCTTCTTCTTCAGCCGGTCCACGGTGCTGGCGATGATGGCTGCGTTGTCCTGGGCGCCTGCTTTGCGGGCGTCGGCCACCACCTGCATGGGGTTCTCGTTGTACTGGGGGAAATAGGGCAGCCAGCCACTCCGCACGGCGCGGGTCTGCATGTTCATGCAGTGGCCTTCCACCAGCTCGCTGCCATCCGGCACCGTGTTGTATTCCTTGAACTCCTTTTCGTAGCGCCACTGATCGCTGTTCACGTAGTGCCAGCTGGGGGCGTTCTGAAGGCGGTTCACGGCGACCCAGTCCTTGGCCAGGGCGATGGCGCTCCAGGAGGCCACCGGGGCCAGCTTCTCCTGGCCGACGTAGTGGGCCAAGCCACCGCCATTGGTGCCGATGCACCCGCAGAACACGAGGGCGTGCTGGGCGGCACGGTAGATCAGGTTGTTGTGGTACCAGTGGTTGATGCCGGCACCGATGATGACCGTGCACTTCCCCTTGGTCAGCTCCGCCGTGCGGGCCCACTCCCGGGCGAAGCGCAGGACATTCTCCCGCGACAGGCCCGTGTGCTTCTCCTGCCAGGCCGGGGTGTAGACGGCCGTGGCGTCATCGTAGTCCTTCGGGTAGGCCCCGGGCAGGTCCCGGTTCACGCCGAACTGGGCCATGAGCAGGTCGTACACCGTGGTGGCCAGGACGCTGCTGCCATCTGCCAGCCGGATCTCCCTGCTGGGAACGCCCCGGAACAGGGTCTTGCCATCGGCAAAGTCGTCAAACTGGACCTGCGCTGCCCCTTCGCCAAGAAAGGTCAGGGCGGGCTCGATGGGGCTGTCATCCTTGCCGTCCTGGAGCAGCAGGTTCCACTCGCCCTGCTTCGTGCTCCAGCGCTGGCCCATGGCGCCCTTGGGCATCTTGGGCGTACTGGAAGCCTGATCCCACATCAGGAACTTCCATTCGCCATGTTCCTCGTCGGCGTACTGCTCGAGGCGACCCGCTCGCAGCAGCTGGCCCGGACGGTAGCCGCCCTCGATGCGCGTCAGCTCCACCAGGAAGGGCCCATCGGTGTACTTCTTCTGGTAGTCCAGGAAGAAAGGCACCTGCTTCTGGTGATGGAATTCCGTGAGGATGACCTGGTTCACGGCCATCCAGAAGGCGCCGTCCTGGCCCTGGTGCACCGGCATCCACTCGTCGGCGTACTTGGCCACCTGATTGAAGTCGGGGCTGAAGACCACCATCTTGGTGCCGTTGTGCCGGGACTCGGCGGCGAAGTGGCAATCGGGCGTGCGGGTCATGTTGAGGTTGCTGCCCATGACCGCGAGGAACTTGGCGTTGTACCAGTCCGCGCTCTCCTGGACATCGGTCTGCTCGCCCCACATCTCCGGACTGCTGGGCGGCAGGTCGCAGTACCAGTCGTAGAAGCTGAGGTTGGTGCCGCCCATGAGCTGGATGAACCGCGAGCCGGCCGCGTAGCTGAGCATGGACATGGCTGGGATGGGACTGAAGCCCGCAATGCGGTCGGGGCCGTGGGTCTTGATCGTGTGGATGTTGGCGGCGGCCATCAGCTCGTTCACCTGGTCCCAGGAGGCGCGCCGGAAGCCGCCCTTCCCCCGGGCCTGCTGGTAGCGGGCCCGCTTCACCGGATCGTTCTGGATGCTGGCCCAGGCGGCGACGGGGTCCTGGTCCTTGCCCTTGGCCTCCTGCCACAGATCCATCAGTGCCCCCCGCATGTAGGGGAACTTCACCCGCAGCGGGCTGTAGAGGTACCAGGAGAAGCTGATGCCGCGCTGACAGCCCCGGGGCTCGTAGGGCGGCACGGTTCCGTCCAGGAGGGGGTAGTCCACCACCTGCATCTCCCAGGTGACGATCCCTTCCTTGACATAGATGTTCCAGCCGCAGCTGCCGGTGCAGTTCACCCCGTGCGTGCTGCGGACGACCTTGTCGTGGGCCCACCGGTTTCGGTAGAACTCCTCCCAGGTGCGGGTCTCAGGGTCGACGATGTCGGTGATCCAGTGGCTTTGCTTACGCTCGGTCATGGTGGTCCCTTCTCCTCGTGGCTGGATCAGGCTCTTGGCTTCAGGTTCTTGCGCACGCCCCGCAGTCGCTTCCGGCCGAGGTGACCGCCCAGGAGCATGCCCCCGATCAGGCCGACGACCCCCAGGACGGGGAAGACCACGTCGCGCTGGTCCGGGGGCTGGGAGCCCACACTCTTTAGGTAGGAGGCCACCTGAAAGGCCTCTTCAGCGCTGGCCGGGGTCTTGGCGAACACGCCCTGCATGGTCGGGAAGGAGGGGTTCTCGATGACCCCAGACAGCCCCGCACCGTATTTAGCGGTGGCTCCGGTCAGGTCCGGTCCCAGCCACCCGCCGCCCCAGCCCCCGACACCCTGGGCGCTGTGACACGACATGCAGGAGGGGGCACCGGACTTGAAGCGCGCGGCACCTGTGAAGAAGAGCTTCCCGCGACGGATGTCTTCGGGCGTGGCCGGCCGCGAGATGGCGGCCGTCCCGAGGGCCTTGCCCTGGGCGCTGAAGTCATCGATCAGCTTCAGGAGGGCCTGGGCTTCGGCGGAAGTGACCCCCAGCTCAGGCATCCTCACGCCATTGAACTCCCGCAGCAGGGTGGTGGCCGTGGGGTCCCCCCCGTCGATCAAGGCCGCCGGGCCCGTGATGAACCTTGCGGACCAGTCGTGGGGCCTTCGCTTGCCCAGATCCTTCAGGTCAGGGCCGACCTTCTTGCCCGCACCGATGGTGTGGCAGCTCATGCAGCTCTTGCGGAACTGGGCTTCCGCATCCTGGGCGGCCAGAGGCTGTGCCAGCGGAAGTAGCAGCGCTGACAGCAGAATCAGTCGTGGCGCGGTTCTGGAAAACACAACACCTCCTCGACGGAGCGGCCCGCAGCTGGCGCGAGCATATTTAGGATTGGTGAATCGGAAATTGTGACCAAGTATGTGCCGCCTGTGTTCAAGTACGCAAGGGGCAGTTCAGAGAAATTTGTGATTTTAAATAATTTTTTAAACACTGATATTAAACATGTAATACGTATTTGGTTAATAAGCTATGAGTGCTGTCCGACAAAAGGAGGGGCCCAGCCCCGCCTAGCCTGAAGGAGCCCCCCTAGACGGGCTTGTCTCTGGGCAGTCTGAAAAATATACAAAATTCGCCCTGGATCACCGTATTGGTCGTGACTATATTCGGACTACTTAATCGTTATTGTTTCCATCTGGATGGTCCATGCAACAAACTGAGCCCGGCTTTGCCCCTTCGCGCAGCATCTTTCACGCACCGACCCGGTATGCACTCCAGGTTCTCGTCCGACTACCCAGTGATGGCACCTATCGCCTGGCCCGCTGTCTGGCTGCCGACTTGGATCTTCCCGGCCCTTACCTGGCCAAGGTCCTTCAGATCCTCGGCCACTATGGAATTCTGGAATCGCACCGGGGGCCCTCGGGCGGGTTTCGCCTGCACCGGGCTCTGGAGGAGATCACCCTGAAGGAGGTGGTCATGGCCATGGAGGGTCCCGAACCCTTTGGGGATTGCCTCCTAGGTGTCCACGGGGGCAGGGATGGGTGCCATTGCCCCATCCACCCGGCCTGGGATGTCCTTCAGAGGCGGCTCACAACCTTTCTGGCCGAAACCACTTTGCATGATCTCAAGATATCTCACGACTTGTCTTATATTTCCGATGAACCGGACCGTCCAGAGGCGGTGCCTGTTTAATTATTTAGGACTCCTATATCTGAAATATATCCACCAATCCGAAGATTTGATTTATTCAAGATTTTTTTGTCCGTTTTAAAATCAGGGAGCCGCTATGTCGGAAAGATCCCAAGCCTACACAGCATTGGCCATGAGTACCTTGGCCTTCACCCTCTGTTTTGCCGTCTGGACGCTCAACGGTGTCCTGGTGACCTTTCTGGTGGAGAACGGCCTCTTCCGCTGGGATACAGCCCAGATCGGATGGCTCATCGGAATCCCGGTGCTCACGGGCTCACTCATGCGGCTACCTGTGGGCCTACTCACCGACCGCTTCGGCGGGCGAAAGGTCTACACCATCCTGCTGCTCCTGGCCGCCCTGCCCACCTGGTTGCTGGGCAGCGTCCACAACTACCAGGGCTTTCTGCTCGCGTCCCTAGGCTTCGGTCTGTCCGGTGCGGCCTTCGCGGTAGGCATCGCCTACTCCAGCGTCTGGTTCAGCAAGGCCCGTCAGGGCACGGCCCTGGGCATCTTCGGGGCAGGCAACGCCGGTTCTGCAATCACCAGCATGGGCGCGCCGCTCCTGCTGAGGAAGCTCACCGCCGACGGGACGAGCCTTGAAGCTTGGCGGACACTGCCAAAGATCTACGCCATCGCCCTGCTCGTCATGGCTGTGGCCTTCTTCTTCCTCACCCAGGAGAAGAAGGCTGACGGTGCGAAGGAGAAGTCCTTCGCCCAGATGTTGACCCCACTGCGAAACGTTCGGGTCTGGCGCTTTGGGCTCTACTACTTCCTCGTCTTTGGTTGTTTCGTGGCTTTGGCCCAGTGGCTGATCCCCTATTACGTGGGCGTCTACGGCATGAGCCTGGTCATGGCGGGTCTCCTGGCATCGTTGTTCAGTCTGCCGTCAGGACTGATCCGGGCCGCTGGCGGCTGGATGTCGGACCGCTTCGGCGCCCGGACGGTCATGTACTGGACCTTCGGCCTCAGCATCTTCGCCTGTGCCGCCCTTATGGTGCCGCGCATGTCCATCGAGAGCCCTGGTCCATCCGTGCTGGCTCAGATTGGCGGCGTGGTGACTGAGGTAAGCCCTGAACGCATCGCTGTCGGCGATACGAACTACCCCGTTCGGACCAAGGGCGCAGAACCGGACGCGCGGAACGACCAGATGCTGGTGTTCCCCCAGAGCCGTTTCTGGCAGACCCCCATAGTGAAAGTGGGTGAGCGGGTGAAGAAAAAACAACTGCTGGCCTCAGGAACCACTCATGTGTTCTTCCAGGCCAACGTGTGGATCTTCACGTTCCTGGTCTTCATGGTGGGCATTGTCTGGGGCATCGGGAAGGCAGCAGTCTACCGCTACATCCCGGACTACTTTCCCGATGAAGTTGGCGTGGTCGGTGGCATCGTCGGCGTCATCGGCGGGCTGGGCGGGTTCGCAGGTCCCATCCTCTTCGGCTACCTGCTCAAGGCCACAGGGCTCTGGACGACCATGTGGATGTTCCTCATGGTTCTTTCCGTCATCTGCCTGGTCTGGCTCCACACGGTGGTCCGCCGCATCACCCGGGAGCAGAGCGAGACCCTCTACACCCGGTTTGAGCACCACCCACCGACCCTCGCACCGGTTGACACCGCCGAACCGGCCTGAAACCGCACCAGGAGAGCCCCATGACCAAGCTCACCGACTGGAAACCTGAAGACCCCCAGGCTTGGGCCGCGGGCGGCAGCCGCACCGCCTGGCGGAACCTCACGTTCTCAGTGCCCAGTCTCCTGTGTGCGTTCAGCGTTTGGATGTTCTGGAGCATCCTCACCGCAAAAATGAAGGGCATCTTCCCCTTCGAGGACGCGCAGCTCTTCACCCTGGTGAGCATCGCGGGCCTGGCGGGGGCGACGCTACGCATCCCCAGTTCCTTCCTGGTGGCCCTGGCTGGCGGGCGCAACGTGGTTGGTATCACCACGGCCCTGCTCATCGCCCCCGCCCTTGGGGCAGGCATCGCCCTCCAGGATAAGGAAACACCTTTTGCTGCCTTCGCGGCACTGGCCGTTCTTTCCGGTGTGGGCGGTGGCAACTTCTCCTCGTCCATGTCCAACATCAATGGCTTGTTTCCAAAGCGGCTGTCGGGTCTCGCTCTTGGCCTGAACGCGGGCATCGGCAACCTCGGCGTTTCCGTCATGCAGTTCCTGATTCCGGTTGTCATGACGGGCGCCCTCTTTGGCAGCCTGGCCGGAGCCCCGCACCTCACCGCTGCAGGGCAGGCCCTGTACATCCAGAATGGCGCCCTCGTCTGGGTTCCCCTGTTGCTGGTATTCACAGTTGGATCCTGGTTCGGCATGAATAACCTGACCACCCATGACAGCGAGCCCACTTCCGCCGCCGCGGGACGCATCCTCTCCATGCAGGCCGTGGGCCTAGCTGTGAGCGGGCTTGGTGCCTGGATCCTGGTGAAAAACCCCAAACTCCCCCTCGGCCTCCAGTTGGGCCTGGTGCTACTCGTGGTGCTCCTCTGCCTGGGCATCATGAAGCTCTTCCCGGGCAAGGTGAAGGATAGCCTCGGCAAGCAGTTCGCCATCTTCCGCATGAAGCACAACTGGGTGATGACCCTGCTCTACATCATGACTTTCGGGAGCTTCATCGGGTATAGCGCCTCCTTCCCCCTACTCATCAAGATCGTCTTCAAGAAGGACCCCAGCGCCTACGCCTTCCTGGGTCCCCTGCTGGGGAGCCTCATCCGACCCATCGGCGGCTGGTTGTCCGACAAGCTGCGCGGGAGCGTCGTCACCCAATGGTCCACACTGATCCAGATCGTGGGTGCCCTACTGGTGGCCCACTTCGTGAAGGCTGCCGTCGCCACCGTGGATCCCAGCACCTACTTCGTCGCCTTCATGACGAGCTTCATGCTGCTCTTCCTAGGCAGCGGCATCGGCAACGGCAGCACCTTCCAGATGGTGCCCTTCATCTTTGAGCCCCAGTTCGCTGGACCCGTGCTGGGCTGGACTGGCGCTGCCGCGGCCTACGGCAGCTTCATTATCCCCACGGTGTTCAAGAGCCAGATTAAGCCCGGCGCCGTCACCGTGGAGAACGCCCTCTATGGTTTCGCACTCTTCTACGTGATCTGTCTCGTTCTGAATTGGTACTACTACGTCAGGAAGAGTGCCGAAGTGAAGTGCTAGGAAGCAAATCCTGGATCGACCCTTTTCAAGGAGTGGACATGCCGAACGTAAAGGCGCAGACCACCCCTTGTGGTGTGGCCAGAAATTGGTCTGAAGCCGTGAGGTGTTTTAAGCGCGTGGCCATCGACTCTTCCTGCGGGGGCACCGCACCCCTGGAGTTCGCTGGCCCCGACATTGAATTCGCCACGCTCCTCACACCAAATGCGGTTTTAATTATTGTTATCAAACATTAATAGAATTGGACACCTTATGCTTCCGACTCTGCACGACCGGACAACTTATGGTTCCGGCAGCCTGTCGGATCGGCCCATTCCACCCCTCAAATGAGGTCTTTTCGGGGCAGAAGTGGACAGAATATGCTTCCTGTCCCGGCCATCTTTCCCTTCACGACACAGGCCCGTGCCAGCATCTGACTCGTCCCTCCGGTCCTCGCCCCTTCGGGGCCGCCATCGCCTTCGGCGATGCGGTCCTCTCCTCCCTTTGCTCCGCTTCGGTCGGATAGTCGCGCGGCCGGAGCGTCAGGCCGCAGGCCTGATGCGGAGGGACTCCCACCACCTGGGAATCGATCCGACGGGAGCACGGATGCACCTTCAGGATCGCCTGGCCCTGTCGGAACGGGTCTTTCCGCTGCTTTGTCAGGGCAGCCGCTTCTCATAGCACCGGAAGCGCAAGCCGGGTCTGAACCCAAGGCCGATTTCGCCCGCGAAGGCATACCCAAGCTTCGGGAATAGCTTCTGGGTGGCTTCGTTCTGGGAGTTCGTGTCCAGCCGCAACACCAGGATCTTGCGCTCCAGGGCCACGGTCTCGGCCTGGCGCATCAACGCCGCGGCTACCCCTCTCCCCTGGAAGTCCGGATCCACGGCCAATCGGTGGACCACCACCGCCCTTTCAGTGAGGTCCCAGCCGACCTCGGCGTATTCAGGTTCCTGATCCGTGGTGATGGCAGCCACGCCCATGATCTGTTCTTCATCCTCGGCTACCCACAGCTGAGCCAGGTGCATGTCACGCAGAAACACTTCCGCGTTCGGGTAGCTGTCATCCCATTGGAGGTTGCCGCTGGCCCTCATGGCCGGCACCACACGGCGGATGAGCGCCATGATCCCTGGAAGGTCCTCCTGCTTCGCGAGTCGTAGTTGAGGCATTGGCTGCATGTCGGGTCGTCCCATCCGTGGTTCGCAAATCCTGTGGCGGGTTCCAGCATATCGAATGCCGCCAAGCGCCTCCGCTTCCGGGTTTATCATGGGACCCTTCCTCAGCCCACCCTTGCCTCTGGAGGTTCCCCCATGGACGCCCCTGTCTCGTTCGTCCTCAACGGCAAGCCCGTCAGCGTCCAGAGCCCCCGGGACCGGATGCTGGTCTGGGTGCTGCGCGACGAGCTAGGCCTCACGGGGACCAAAGTGGGCTGCGAGGCCGGGCTCTGCGGGGCCT
>CAIRAS010000090.1 GCA_903876615.1 uncultured Holophagaceae bacterium | reverse complement strand
CCTGCCTGGCCTCATTGGTTTGGAGTCCCCATGTTCACCGCAAACACGACACTGATGCTGGTGGCGACCTTCCTGCCCCTCCTGGGCGCGCTGGTCCTCCTCCTTGTGCCCAAGGACCAGCGCCGGATCTTCGAGATCGGTTCCCTCCTGGTGATGATCGCCAGCCTGCTCCTGAGCCTGCCCTTCTGGTTCGGCTATGACCGCGCCAGCGACGCAGTGCAGTGGTTCCAGGCCTGGACCTGGATCCCGTCCCTGGGCGTCAAGTTCGCCGTCGGCATGGACGGCATCAGCCTCCTGCTCTGGCTGCTGACCACCTTCATCGGTCCCATCGCCATCGCCTGCTCCTTCGGCTCCATCAACGAACGCCAGAAGGAGTACTACATCTGGATGCTGGTGCTGCAGACGGCCATGCTGGGCGTCTTCATCACCCAGGACATGTTCCTCTTCTACCTGTTCTGGGAAGTGATGCTGGTGCCGATGTACTTCCTGATCGCCATTTGGGGCGGTCCGCAGAAGCTCTACGCCGCCATCAAGCTCTTCCTCTACACCCTGGCCGGCTCGGTGCTGATGCTGGTGGCGCTCCTGGCCATCTACTTCCTGCAGCACAAGACCACCGGTTCCTATGACTTCTCCCTGGCCAGCTTCCAGGCCATGGCTCCGGTGATCGCCCAGCAGAGCAAGACCTACCAGCATCTGATGGCCCTGGCCTTCTTCATCGGCTTCGCCATCAAAGTGCCCATGTTCCCCTTCCACACCTGGTTGCCGGATGCCCACGTGCAGGCCCCCACGGCCGGTTCCGTGATCCTCGCCGCCATCCTCCTGAAGATGGGCACCTACGGCTTTGTCCGCTTCCTCCTGCCCATCATGCCCACCGCCACCAAAGACCTGATGCCCTGGTTCATCGGCCTGTCCCTGATCGGCATCATCTACGGCGCCCTGGTGGCCATGATCCAGAAGGACATGAAGAAGCTGGTGGCCTACTCCTCGGTGAGCCACCTGGGCCTCTGCATGCTGGGTCTCTTCGCCCTGAATCCCTACGGCATCAAGGGTGGTCTCTTCCAGATGCTGAATCACGGCATCAGCACCAGCGGGCTCTTCCTCGCGGTGGGCATCGTCTACGAGCGCCGGCACACCCGCATGATCGCGGATTTCGGCGGGCTTTCAAAGTCCATGCCGGTCTACGCCACCATCTTCATGATCATGACCATGAGCAGCATCGGTCTGCCCCTGCTGAACGGCTTCATCGGAGACGGCGTGATCCTCATGGGCTCCTTCCAGGCTTTCCCCTGGGCTGCCATGGTGGCCACTCTCGGCATCATCCTGGGCGCCGCCTACATGCTCTGGATGTTCCAGCGCGTGATGTTCGGACCCATCACCGCCGTGAATGAGAAGATGGATGATCTGAATATGCGCGAAGTGCTCTACTTCGCCCCGCTGGTGGTCGCCGCGTTCTGGATCGGCCTCTACCCGAAACCGATCATGGACGTGATGGAAGCGCCGGTCCACAAGCTGGTCGAGCAGGTCACCCCCGGGTACTACGCAGCCGAAGCGCTCGCCACCAAGCAGGCCATCGCTGCGAAGCTGGGCATGCAGGGCATGACTGCTCCCCACCACGCAGGTCCAGCATCTGAGAACCCGAGTGGCGAGCAGGAGACTCCTGCTGGACATGGTGCAAACCATGGAGAGACCCACGCCACCCCAACCCATGAAGCTCCTGCCCAAGGCGGAGGCAACTGATGACCGGCTTTGCTCAGGGGCTCCTGGGAGCGCTCCTTCGGGACACGCACCTGGTCACGCCCCAACTCTTCCTCATCATCGTGGCCACGCTCATGCTCTGGCCCGGGGACCTCTTCTTCAACCGGAACGAGAAGCACAAGTGGGCGCCCATCACCCTGGTGATCCTGGCCATCACGGCGGTGCTGGCTTCCGCCACCACCGATGGTGAGGGCTTCTCGCGCATGTTCCGCATGGACGGCCTCACCCGGGGCTTCCAGATGCTTTGCATCGTCGCTACGGCTGGTACGGTGCTCCTGAGCATGCGCCTGCTGGACAGCCTCAAGCAGCACACAGTCGAGTACTATGCCCTGATCCTGTTCTCCCTGTCTGGCATGCTCTTCCTCTGCGGGGCCT
>CAIRAS010000089.1 GCA_903876615.1 uncultured Holophagaceae bacterium | reverse complement strand
TCGCCGGCCCACTGATAACCGAGGGCGACGACGCGGAGACGTTCAAGCACGCGACGGCGTGGATCGGACGGGTTCCGACGGCCGACGATGAGGGCTTCCGCCGTTGGGTGGTGACGCTCGAACCGATTGCCGCGGGTGCGCAGGGAACGGCCGCCATCGACGGGGAAGTCCTGTGCAAGATCGATCCGTCGTCCCTGGAAATCCCCTACGACCCGGACCATCCACTGCTGGACATCACCACGGGCGAGCCGCTGGCCCACCCCTACGGCCACTACGGCGCGGTGAACTGCGTTGCGGGGGTGACGGCTTACGTTGCGGCGGGTTGGATTGGCGGCGGGCGGATCGTGTGGGAGACGGATGTGGAGGGCGGGAACGGTCTGAGCCTGATCCGGCTGGACGCGAGCGAAGATATCTGGTGGGTGCTCGGCTGGCTGTGGCCCCAGCTTGGCGGTGGGTCTACCGGTCCCACGGGACCATCCGGTCCCAGCGGCGGCCCAACTGGCCCCAGCGGGCCTAGCGGCCCCACCAGCACGGTTCCGGGGCCCACGGGTCCGCAGGGCATCCCAGGCCCTACCGGGCCGGCCAGCACCGTGCCTGGGCCTACAGGACCGCAAGGGCCGCCGGGTGGAACGGGTTCGACAGGGCCACAAGGTCCGACCGGCCCCGCGAGCACTGTCCCCGGTCCGACTGGTCCGAGTGGCCCATCGGGTCCGAGCGGGCCGGCGGGTCCGACATATACGGGCGATGGAACCTGGATTGCCGTGGACGCTGGCACCCGGGTAATTTCGCACACGGGAGGAACCAGCGCCAATGCGAGCTACGTGCGTAACCTGAGCGTTAGCGGGACTACGCTGTCATGGGGGAACGGCCACCTTGATGCCGACGTGCGTGGCCATATCACAGAGTTCAGCGAAGGTGAAGGGGGAAGCGTTGATCTGGCCGGCCCCAGCGGCCCGACCGGCCCCAGTGGCCCTTCTGGCCCAGACGGCGCCACCGTTACGGGTCCGACCGGACCCAGCGGCCCCACGGGAGACACTGGCCCCACCGGCGACACTGGCCCAGCGGGGCCGTCTGGACCCGCCGGCGCCGATGGAAACGACGGACCCAGTGGTCCTGCCGGACCCCCCGGCGCTACCGGCCCCAAGCTCGCCATTCTGCCCCTGGCCGGTGGCTGGCGGGCCGTTCACTGCGTTGAGGCCCCCGGCGTCCCGTTCATCGACTTCGCCGACCTGATCGTCACCACCAAGGTCAACCGCTTCGCCCTGGAGCCGCTGTGGGTCGAGGCGTGCGAGCCTGGCTCCATCCGGGTCTACGGTGTCCAGCCGGAGCGGCCCTGGGGCAGCCACGGGGCAAGGATCGAAGGCAATCAGATCGTCATCGAACTGGCCTACACCCCAGACGCCCCCATCCCGTGCGTAGCGAGTATCATGGGCACTCGCCGCGGCATGACCCAGCGGTGGCCGGTGAAGACCGAAGCGCAGGCCCGGCACAACAACGCCAAGTGGCAAAGCTTTGCGGAGACACCATGAGATTTCACCTGCTCGGACTCGCGCATCTCCCGGTGAAGCTCGGCTTCCCCATGTGCCCGTTCACGCCGCTCGTGTTCAACATGGCGAAGATGCTCATGGACGCGGGGCATGAAGTCGT
>CAIRAS010000088.1 GCA_903876615.1 uncultured Holophagaceae bacterium | reverse complement strand
GTGGATCTGTGGTTTTTCTCTTCCGTGTTCTGTTCTGAGGCTGGGAGTCCGGGCTGTAAGCTGGTGGGATGCTGTCCCTGCCGCCGCTCTATCCGATCACCGACGCCACCCGGGCAGAGTCTCTGTCGGCGCAGGTGCGGCACTTGGGCGAGGCTGGCTTTCCTCTGGTGCAGTTCCGGGGCAAGCCGCTGGATGCGCGGGCCCAGTGGGTGGAGCTCCGGGCAGCGCTGGCGGAGGCCTCGGCCAATGGCGGCTGGCCTCAGATCTGTGTGAACGACCGGGCAGACCTGGCCATGCTGGCGGCCCGGGAGGGCCTGGCGCCCTGGGGCCTGCACCTGGGCCAGGGCGACCTGCCCGCGGCCGAGGCGGTGCGGCTGCCGGGCCTCAGCGGCTGCCACTTCGGCGCCTCAACCCATGCCCCCACCGAGTGGGAGGCGCCCGCAGCCGGCTGTGATCACGCCGGAGTCGGCCCCTACCGGGGTACTGCCACCAAGGCCGATCACGCGGAACCCATCGGCCTGGAAGGTCTGCAGGCGGGCTGTGCAGCCCTGCGGGCCCGGGATCTCGCGCCCATCGCCATCGGAGGCCTCACCGCCGCCGACGCGCGAGACTGCTTCGCGGCCGGCGCCGAGGCCCTGGCCATGGTCGGCGAGCTGCACCGGGCCGGGAATCCCGCTGAGCTGGGCTGGGAGGTCCAGCGGCAGCGCTGGCAGGTGCGTCCCCCGTTCCGAGCCGGACAGGGCGTCGTCATCCTGGGCGGCAGCGGCGCGGGGAAGACCACCCTGGCCAAGGAGCTGGCCCAGCGGGCGGACCTGCCCTTCCACGACCTGGACGCGGTCATCGAGCAGCGGCAGGGCCGGCCCATCAGCGCCATCTTCGCGGCGGCCGGGGAACCGGCCTTCCGGGCCCTCGAGGCGGAACACCTGGCCTCCCTGCTGGGGACCCCAGCCATCGTGGCCCTGGGCGGCGGCGCCTGGGAGGCTCCAGCCAACCGAGCCACCGTGGCCGCCAGCGGCTTCGCGGCCCTGTGGCTGGCGGAGTCGCCCCTGCGCGCCTGGGCGCGGGTGGGCCAGGATCCGAACCGACCCCTGGCGCAGGACCGCGCGGCCTTCATGGCCCGCTGGGCTGCGCGGGTGCCCGCCTGGTCCCTGGCCCCCATGGCCATCCCATTTGGTCACAGTTCCAGGGAGTTGGCCTCGGCCTTGCTAGACTGTTAGCCAACCCCCAGGCACCCCGTGGACCTGATCCTTTCCGATCTGCACTCGAACCTGCACGCCCTTCGCGCAGTGCTCCGGTTCACCCGCAGGCGGGCGATCCACCGGTTCGTGCTGCTGGGCGATCTGGTCGGCTACGGCGCCCACCCCAACCAGCTGCTGGACAAGATCCGCGAGCTGCGCCCCCGGTTCCTGGTGCGGGGCAACCATGACAAGGTCTGCGCCGGCCTCGAGCCGGACAACACCTTCAGCCTCCCGGCCCGGCAGGCCGCGGACTGGACCCGGGAGCGGCTGCGCCAGGACAACTGGCGGCTGCTGGCCGAGGCTCCTATGGGCCCGGTTTGGGTGGGGGAGGACTACCTTATCGCCCACGGCTCGCCCGTGGACGAGGACGCCTACCTGCTCCACATCCGCGAGGTCAGCCAGGCCTTCGACGCGTTCCAGGGCCAGCTCTGCTTCTTCGGGCACACCCACGTGCCTGGCTGCTTCGAGCTGGACGAGGGCCGCAGCCAGCTGAACTGGATCACCCTCACACCGGGGGAGTGGTTCCAGCTGCAGCCCCACTGCCGCTACCTGGTGAACCCAGGCTCCCTGGGGCAGCCCCGGGACCGCGATCCCCGCGCCTCCTTCATGACCTACGACCCCAAACACCACCGGCTGAGGCTCCATCGCCTCGACTACGACGTGAAAGGCGCAGCCAAAGCCATCCAGGCCGCCGGACTGCACCGCAACCTGGCCGATCGACTCAGCCAGGGCATCTGAAAGGCAGTCGCCCCATGACCAACGAATCCGCCCTCTCCGCGCCCGTGCTTGAGCAGTTCCTGATCCAGGCCCGCCTCACCAAGGCGGTGGCCAGCCTCCGGCTGCAGAAGGCCAACTCCCGTCTGCTGGGGGACCTGCGGGTCCATAGCTTCCGCGCTGGCACAACCTTGTGGCTCTCGGGCCTCCACGCCCGGGACCTGGTGCCCTCCGAGGGCACCCCCGTCACGCTGACCGTGCTCCTGGGTGACGAGGTGCTCAGCCTGGAATCCACCCTGTTGGCCCCCGTCCAGGATGACGACGGCCATACCCTGCTCCACCTCAGCTGGCCCCAGGAACCCGCCCAGCTCCACCGCCGTCGCGACATGCGGGTGGCCGGTCCCGATCAGTCGCCCCTGAAGGTCCGCGTGCGCCTGGGCGACCGCCAGCTGGACGCCCTCCTGGTGAACCTCACGGAGACTGGCGTGGGCCTGGCCTTCGAGGAGTCACTGCTGGTGGACCTCCACGCCGCCGTGGAGATCGACGCGGAGCTGCCGGACGGTGCCATCCTGCACTGCCCCGGTGAGGTGCGGCACCTGAACTTCCTCGAGGGCCAGGACTATCCCACCCGCCTGGGCATCGTGCTCCATCCGCTGCCGGGCACCGACCTCGAGCCCATCCACCGCTTCATCCAGGCCCGCCGC
>CAIRAS010000087.1 GCA_903876615.1 uncultured Holophagaceae bacterium | reverse complement strand
GGGCCGTCCTCAAGACCCAGATCTACAACCCGGGCAAGCTCTACTCCTTCACTTGGCTCCAGACCCCCGGCACCATCATGCTCATCGCCGGCGCCATCGCCTTCCCCTTCATGGGCATCAAGTATTCCGTGATGGGCGAGCAGTTCGGCAAGACCTTCAGGCAGATGATCCCCTCCTTCATCGCCGTGGCCTGCATCCTCTCCATCGCCGAGGTGATGAACCTGACTCTGCCCATCATCGATCCCAAGACCAAACTGGCGGTCGTGGGTGAACTGGCCTCCAAGCAGATTTCCATGGTGGCCACCATGGCCAACGGCATCATCGCCCTGGTGAGCCAGCACGTCTACCCGCTGCTGAGCCCGCTCTTCGGCACCATCGGCGTCTTCCTTACGGGCAGCAACACCTCCTCCAACGCCCTCTTCGGTAACCTGCAGAAGCTCACCGCGCAGGGCATGGGCCTGTCCGACATCCTCATGGCTTCGGCCGGCAGCGCGGGCGCTTCCGCCGGCAAGATGATCTCGCCCCAGAGCATCGTCATCGCCGCCGCCGCTGTGGGTCTGGCCGGCAAGGAAGGCCTCATTATGCGGCAGACCATCAAGTACACGATCCCCTACGTGATCCTGCTGGCCTTCATGGCCTGGGGCTTCGCCTTCCTCTTCCCGGGCCTGGTGCCTTGATTTAGCCTAGCTGAGGACTCACATGCGCATCATCGTGGCTCCGGATTCCTTCAAGGGCAGTGTCTCGGCCCTCGGCGTGGCCAAGGCCATGGAGCGCGGCATCCGCGCGGTGTTTCCCGAAGCCGAGGTGATCAAGGTGCCCATCGCCGATGGTGGCGAGGGAACCGTCGAGGCCCTGGTGGCCGCAACCGGCGGGCGCCTGCTGCACGCGGGAGTCCGGGGCCCCCTGGGTGAGCCCGTGCGCGCCCACTGGGGCGTCTCCGGGGATGGGGCCACCGCCTTCATCGAGATGGCCTCGGCCTCAGGCCTGCCCCTGGTGCCGAAGGAACGGCGCGATCCGCGCATCACCAGCACCTTCGGCACGGGCGAGCTGATGAAGGCCGCCCTCGATGCGGGTCTGCGGAAACTCGTCGTGGGCATCGGCGGCAGCGCCACCAACGACGGCGGCACCGGCATGGCCCGGGCCCTGGGTGTACGTTTCCTGGATGCCGAAGGACGCGACCTGCCCGAGGGCGGAGCCGCCCTAGCAGGGCTGGTCCGAATCGAACTGTCAGGGTTGGACCCGCGGCTGGCCGAGGCCTCCATCCTCGTGGCCTGCGATGTGGACAATCCACTCTGCGGGCCCCGTGGGGCCTCCGCGGTCTATGGGCCCCAGAAAGGCGCGACACCGGAGATGGTGGCTGAACTCGATGCCGCCCTGGGGGTCCTGGCAAGGGTGGCCACTGCCGCCACCGGCCACGCTATCGCCCTGTCGCCAGGCGCGGGTGCCGCAGGCGGTCTGGGGGCCGGGCTGCTCTTCTTTACGCCCGCCAACCTGCGGCCCGGTGTATCAATCGTGCTGGAGACCACGGGCTTCGGGGCCCTGGTCCAGGATGCGGATCTGGTCATCACCGGAGAGGGCCGCACGGATTTCCAGACGGCCATGGGGAAGGCCCCCGTGGGCGTGGCTGAGGTGGCCCGGCGCCATGGCGTGCCCGTGGTCTGCCTCTCAGGAGGCCTGGGCGAAGGTGCCGATGAGGTGCTGGCCCTCGGCATCGCCGCCCTCTCCTCCACCGTGCCCCAGCCCATGACCCTGGAGGCCTGCATGGACCAGGGCGCCACCCTCGTGGAGGCAGCGGCGGCCCGTGTTTGTCGGCTTCTGGGTGTGGGTCGTTCCTTGCGCAGGTAGGTCTCCCTGCTCCAGGATCGCTGTTGCGATCCTGGAGTAAGTGAAAGACAAGACCGGGAAGGGCAGATCAGGGCTTGGCGGGCGTCGGCGCTGCCGGAGCTGCGGGTGCGGCCGGTGGCGGCGGTGCCGTCACGGCAGGTTTGGGCACGACCAGTTCCTTCGGCGGCGGCGTCGGGATCAGGTTCGGGAACACGTAGGCCTGAAGCATGGCGATCAGGCCGATGACCGCGGCACCGGCGACGGAGTGCCACCAGACCTTGCGGAAGATCGGACCCAGGGCGTGCGCCCGCTCCTTGGGATCGTCGTAGCAGGCCGCGCAGGCCACCATGATGGACTGGGCGTCGATCATCTTGCCCATGACGCCGCCGGTGGAG
>CAIRAS010000086.1 GCA_903876615.1 uncultured Holophagaceae bacterium | reverse complement strand
CGGTGCTGGGACAGCCTTCGACCGGCGCCTCCTGGGAAGAGCCCCTGTTCTTGAGTTGTGGGAGCTCCGCCGAACGGCTTTGACCCCTTGCCTTTGGACAGTCGCTGACCAATCCTGGAGCCAGGAGGTCGCCATGGCCCGCCCCGCGTCCCGGAAAGCCCTCGAATCCCCCCGCCCCGACGGCGGGCACTTGGTCAAGCCCGAGCGCCTTCAGGAGGTGCTGGAGGCCATCCGCGATGCTGGCGAGCGCGGCATCACCAAGGCGGGCCTGGCGCGGAAGCTGGGCGGCGTCGCCATGCGGACCGTGGACCGGGCCGTGCAGCTCCTGGAGGAACAGGGCGCCCGCTTTGGGAAGGCCCGGCAGGGTCGGCCCGCACTCATCCACTTCACCCTGGAGAAGGGGCCCGACTGGGACAGCCGCATCACCCCCCACGCCCGCATGGCCCTGGAGGTGGCCCTCATGGCCCTGGAGGGTACGGCCACAGAGCTTTGGTATGACCAGCTGGAGGGCCTGCGCGCCCTGGCGGACAGCCACCTGAGCACCCGGGATCGCGACCTCTTCAAGGCCCTGCAGGAGCATGTCTGCGTGCGGGGCGGCGCCGATGACCAGCAGGCCCTGGACACGAAGATGCTTACCCAGGTGCTGCTGGCCCTGGGCCACCCCGAGGGCCCCCGCGAGCTGGAGCTGACCTACCAGGCCGCCTCCACGGGCCGCACCAGTGCCCGCACGGTGGTGCCCTTCACGCTCGTCCACGACGTCTTCTCCGGTGGCGCCTTCCTCCTGGCCTGGGACGCGGCCAAGCAGGAGCCGCGGCACTTCCGCCTGGCGCGGATCGTCGAGGCCAAGGCGCTCGCCCGGCGGGGCCTCATCCCGGACAAGCAGCCCCTGGAGCGGGCCCGGGACCTGCAGATCGGCGGCTGGTTCAGCCTCACGGAGCCCTTCCAGATCCAGGTTCGGGTGAGCGGCACCAACTGGCCCCAGGCCCTGCTGGACGCGCCCCCGGCTCTGCCGGGCATCGAGGTCCGCAAAGAGAAGGGGGGCACCGTGCTCCTCAGCTTCCAGGCCACGGAACCCTCGGGCCCGACGCGGTTCATCCTGCAGTTCGGAGCCGACGCCGAGGTGCTTGAGCCGAAGAGCCTCCGGACCCAGCTGGTGGCGACATTGAAAGCCATGGCCGCCAAGTACCGCTGAACGAGAAGGGCCGGCGCAGGTCTTGGCGTGCTTTCAGTCGAAGAAGCGGTGGCCCTCGGCGAACTTGTGGCTGTCGCAGGTGGCCTCGATCGGCTCCACCTTCAGGCTGTTGTTCCGGGGGCAGACCCGCCCCGGGGAAACCGTATACTGGCTTCCCGGAGCGTCCATGTCCCAGACCATCGATCACCCCGAACTCAACGCTGCCGAGTGGAAGCTCATCCAAGATCTGCGCAACCTGCCCGACCCGGCTCTGCAGGCCCGCCTCCATGCCTCCATGGACCACCTGCTCTTCTTCTTCACCAACCCCAAGTGCCAGGGCATGGGCGTGGAGGGCTTTCCCTGCGGCGAGCCTCGCGCATCCTGCGACGAGTGCCACCAGCTCTGGGACCTGCTGGACCGCTTGTCGGCGCGGAACCGGAAACCCTGACAGGCGACGCCTCCCTTTTTCGCTTCACCCGAATAGGGGTGGCCTGGCAGATTCCGGGTCCCATTAACGACTGCTAGGTTATTATCGGAGTCTCCCCGGAGGCCCCATGCGCATCCCCGCCGCCCTCGCCCTCGTGCTGCTGCTCCCCGCCTGCCTTAGCGCTGCCGGGGCCCGCAAGTACGGCCAGCCCCTCGCCCTCAAGGACGAGGTTAAGGTCGCCGAGATCCTTGCCAACCCCGATGCCTACGCCGGCAAGAAGGTCCGCGTGAAGGGCCTCGTGACAGAGGTCTGCGAAGAGCGCGGCTGCTGGATCAAGATCGGTGCCGATAAGAAGGAGATCATGTTCAAGGTCGAGGACGGCGTCATCGCCTTCCCCATGGACGCCAAGGGCAGCACCGTGGTGGCCGAGGGTACGGTGTCCAAGCGCGTCCTCTCCGTCGAGCAGCAGAAGGACATGTGCGACAAGGAGGCCAAGGCCCTGAGCAAGCCGGCCGACTATGGCAAGATCAACGGCCCCAAGACCATCGTGCGCATCGAAGGCCTCGGCGCCGAGGTCCAGTAGGCCCAGGGTGACTTCCGAACCGGCCCGCCGGGCCAAACCCTGGCGACGCTGGAACGCCGCCACCCACCGGGATGTGGGCTACGTCACCGTGGCCCTCACCCTGGCCTATGCCATCTCCGGCCTGGCGGTGAACCACATCGCCAGCTGGAACCCCAACTACGCCAAGGTGAAAGAGGTCCGCCAGATCCAGCCCCTGCGCCAGACGGACCCCACCGATAGCCTGGTGCGGGCGGCCCAGGCCCAGCTGAAGCCCGAGGGCCGCTTCAAGAGTGCCTTCCAGCCTGACGACGACACGCTGAACCTCTACTACGACCAGGCCAGCTATGCGGTGGACCTGCCCACGGGGAAGGTGCTGGTGGAGGCCGTGCGGCCCCGCCCCGTCCTCTACGCCATGAACCAGCTGCACCTGAATGCCCCCAAACGCCTGTGGACGGTCATCGCCGACCTGTATGCCCTGGCGCTCATCGTGCTGGCCTTCACGGGCCTGTTCATCCTCAAGGGCCCCAAGGGCTTCCTCGGCCGGGGCCTGTGGCTGACCGGGGCCGGGGCTGCAGTCCCCATCGCCTACTGGATCTGGTGGCGCTACTTGGTCTGAGCCCCAGCGTCTGGCTCAGAGCTGTTCCCAGAGCGCCCGCGCCTTGCCTGCGGCATCGGCGGTGGCAGTCTTGACCAGCCTCCGCAGGTTGTCGGGCAGCTGCTGGGCGGCCTCCAGGGCCTGGATGCGGAAGGGCGGCGCCAGGCTGCTCCAGGCCACCAACAGGGCCCTGCACCAGGGCTCGTCCCCCAGGGCCGCCCGGGCGGACCAGCGCCAGGCCACCCCCATCCCGGGTTCGTGGAGGGCCTTGAGCGCGGGCTGCCTCAGGCCCATTCGGAGGGCCAGCTCCGCCACGGCCTCCGCGGCCTCGCGCTGAGCATAGGGGTCGGGCAGCAGGGCGAGCAGCGGACCCAGGGCCCGCTCGCCGCCGACCTTGCCCAGGGCCCGGGCCAGGGCAAAGCGGGCGACGGCCGGTGCCGCCGTGAGGGCCTCGGCCAGCCAAGGACCGTCGTCCTCCCGAGCGGCGGCCACGAGGCCATCCGCAGCGGCGCGCCGGACGCCCACCTGCCCCGTGGCCAGGGCATCCAGGTAGGGGCCGAGCCGGTCGCCGGAACCCTCTTCGGCCCTCGGTCCCGCCACCGTGGCCGCCTCCCGCTCCCGGAGGGAAAAGCCCGGGAGGGGTTCCTCGCCCCAACCTGCGGCCTCGGCGCTCTCGAGCCAGGTGGCCAGCTCCCCGCCAAAGGTGGCCATGTCCGGCAGGCGCTTGGCGGGATCGGGCTGGAGGGACCGCATGATCAGCCCGGCGAGCCGGGGGGGGAAGCCGGGCCGGCAGGCCGCCGGGGCGATCTGCACCTGGGCGTAGGGCTGCCCGGTGGTGAACTCGTAGAGGACCGCGCCCAGGGCGTACACATCGCAGCGGCCGTCCACCCGGCGGGGATCTCCGTGCTGTTCCGGGGCCATGTAGCCCAGGGTACCCACCACCATCTGGCTGCGGGTGGCGCGGGTGAGGCCATCTTCCCCTTCCCAGAAGCAGACCCCGAAGTCCGTCACCTTGAGCTGACCGGTGGCGGCGAAGAGCAGGTTCGACGGCTTGAGGTCCCGGTGCACCACCCCGGCGGCATGGGCCACGCCCAAGGCGCCGCAGACCGGTACGAGCCGACGGACCAGGGCAGCGGGCGCCTCCCCCCGACAGGCCTTGAGGCTGCCACCGGGCAGCAACTCCATCACCAGATAGGGCCAGCCGTTGCTCGTTCCGAAGGAATGGATCTCCACCAGCGCCGGGTGCGAGAGGCGCTCCAGCACCTCGCCCTCGCGCAGGAACCGGCGCACGAGGTCGGCGTCCCGGTGCACCTCCGGACGCAGCAGCTTCACCGCGCAGGTGACCCCGGGGCGGAAGCGGTCCTCACCCCGGAACACCAGGGCCATGCCCCCTTCGCCAAGGGGTTCCAGCAGGCGCACGCTGCCGATCTGGGCGGGGGGACGCTGGGCATTCATGGCGCGGCGACGGCGCAGTTCCGGCCCCGGTCCTTGGCGCCGTAGAGGGCCACGTCGGCCCGCGCCAGGAGGGACCCACCGCAGACATCCTCCAGCTTGAGTTCCGCCACCCCGATGCTGCAGGTGACCTGGATCGCCCGGCCGTCCTCGAGGGTCAGGGCTCGTTCGGCCAGGGAGCGGCGGAAGTCCTCGGCGGCGCTGAGGGCCAGGTCCACCGGGGTCTCCGGCAGCACCGCGAGGAACTCGTCCCCGCCCAGGCGTCCCACCGGATCCGAGCTGCGGAGCCGCCGCCGAATCAGCCCGCCAAAGGCCTCCAAGGCCTGGTCCCCCGCCCGGTGGCCGAAGGTGTCATTGACCTGCTTGAACCGGTCCAGGTCCACGAGGAACAGCGACAACTGCCGGTGGTGGCGCCGGGCCAGCTCCACCTGGGACTCGAGCTGCTGCAGGATCGTGGCCCGGTTGTGGACACCCGTGAGGGGATCCAGCGTGGTGCGGGCGACGATGTCCCGGTGGTAGCGCCGCTCCAGGGCATCCATGTGCTTGAGCTTGAACGCATGACCCCCCACGCGGACCACATCCTCCGCCACCAGCTGGTGGGAGGCGGCCGTCACCGGCAGCCGCCGGCCATTGACGAAGACGCCGTTGGTGGAGCCCAGGTCCGAGAGGCTCACAGAGGCCCGGTCGGGCGAGAGCTCCAGCCGGGCGTGGTGGCGGCTCACCTGGGGTTCCTGGAGGCAGAGCCCGCATTCCGGTGCCCGGCCCAGCTCCAGGCCCTGGGCCGACAGCGGAATGGCTTCCCCCATGGGCTGCCCCACATAGCGGACCAGCACCCACTGGTGCGCGGCGGGATCCTCGAGCACATCCCCTTCCTCCGGCGCGGCAGCAGGGTCCCAAGGAGGCAGCTCGGGGGGGGTGGTTTCGAGGGGCATCGACGAGAGTCTAGCGGAGATTCCTTCAGTCCTCGCAGACGCGATTCCGGCCCTGGGCCTTGGCGCGGTAGAGGGCGGCATCGGCCCGGGCCAGCAGGTGGCCAGCTTCCAGGTCCGGAATGGTCCGCTGGGCCATCCCCATGCTGCAGGTGAGGCTGACGCTGCCGGTGGGCAGCAGGATGGGCTTCGCGGCAATCGCCTTGCGCAGGCGCTCCGTCAGGAGGCGCGCCCCCGCCAGATCCGTCTCAGGGAGGACCATGAGGAACTCCTCACCCCCGATGCGCCCCGCCAGGTCCGCCTCCCGGAGGGCCGCCGAGAGCCGCTCACCGAAGGCGCGCAGGACCAGGTCCCCGCCGCCGTGACCATGCTGGTCGTTGATCTGCTTGAACAGGTCCAGGTCGCAGATGACCACCGACAGGGGACGGCTGTAGCGGAAGCTCAGGCCGAACCGGTTCTGGAACTCCGCCAGGGTGCTGCTGCGGTTGGCCAGCCCCGTCAGGGGATCCCGGGTGCTCAGGTCCAGCAGCGTCTCGTGGAAGGCGCGCTCCAGCGGGTCCAGGAACACCAGCTTGAGTACGTGCCCCCCCAGGGACAGGCGGTCGCCGACGCCCAGGGACACGGAGCCCTGCACCAGCTCGCCGTTGACCAGGGTGCCGTTGGTTGAGCCCAGATCTTCGAGCGAGATCCCGGCCTCGGTCACCCGGAGCCGGACATGGTGCCGGCTCACCTCGCCATCCACCAGCGCCACCGTGCAATCCGAGGCGCGCCCCAGCAGGAGCTCGCCCCTGGGCAGGGGAAACACCCGTCCCAGCGCCGCTCCCGCATAGGCCACGAACGCCCACTCCGCCGGCGCCCGGCGGCCTTCGTCCAGCGCCTTGGGACGCACCACCGTCTCCATCTCCGGCAGACCCGAGAGGGTCTCGTCCAGCGAGGAAATCGGATTAGGGGTGCCTTTGCGCTTCACGAACCCTCCACGAAGCAGCTTAGCAACGCCCCGTCATCCTTGCGCCGGGCCAGGATGAAGGGTTCCCTGGGAGCCCGGACCGCTGAGGCTTCCAGGCGGATCAGGATGCGACTCTGCCGGGGGTCGTGGCGCAGGTCCGACACACCCTTGCGCGGGATGCAGAACAGGCCCAGCACCTCCAGGTTCCGCACATTCTCCCCGGTGCCCCGCACCAGCTGCAGGCTGTAGCGCATCCACAGGCCCTTGGGCAGCCGCTGGATGTCTTCGGCGCGGATGGGGATGGGCAGCCCCAGGATGGCCTCCAGGCCCGCCAGGGCGCTCACCTCGGGGAGCCTGGGGTCCAGGCGCCGGGTGCCCGACGGGACCAGGGGATCGGCGATGCGGCGCGTGCCGGGGCAGGTCGGCGGCTCCACCCGGCCCAGTGTCCGGGCCTGACGCGGCAGGGGCGGCACGGTGATCCGCGCGGCGCGGCCTGCCTCCAGAGGCGTCATGCGGACCACTTCGGCCTCGGTGCCCCAGTGGGCCCAGCCCGCTTCGGCCTGCAGCTTCGCCTCAAAGGGGGGGAGCACCTGACAGGGGACGCCCTCATGGAAGAGCCGAGCCCCTCGGCCCATGACGGCCAGGAGGTCCAGGCCAGGCTTGGGGTTGACCGCGAGCAGGTCCCCGCGCCGGCTCCCAACGCGGAAGGGCTCCGGCACCACCGTCACGACGGTGAGCCCGGCAAAGGCCCGGCGCAGCGTCTCCGCCGCATCCGCCATGGCGCCCCGCACGCGACCAAACATCAGGAACCCTTCACGACCAGGCTCTGCAGCGCCACCGTGACCCGCTCCAGGGGCTCGGTCAGATCCATGTGATAGCCCGCCTCCAGCAGCTTGGCCATGGCCTGTTCCTGGGCCGCGGCATCCACCGAGGCCGCGAACATCACTCGCAGGGGCGCCGCGCCCTCCGCCAGCTGCAGCAGGATGTCGCGAGGACCCGCCCGGAAGGTGGTTCCGACCTTCACCAGCGGAGTCTCCTGGGACTTCTGCACGGCCAGCACCGGGCACTTCGCATCGCCGGACCACCCGCCCGCCAGCTCCGTCGCGCTGAGGATGAACAGATCCGGCGGCGTCTTCAGCTCCTTGAGGAGCGTCTTCTGAATGACCTCCTCCTTCAGGTGGGGCTCCAGCGACTTGCCGTAGAGGATGCTCTGCAGGTGGGTCGGCGTGATGGGCTCCGTGTAGCGGAAGTCCAGCGGGATGCCGGACGTATCCGTCACCAGGAGCCCCCCGAGGTAGCTCGCGCCCTCCTTCACCGCCATGAAGTAAGCCAGCTTGATTGATTCCGCCATGGATACACCTCTGCCCTGAAGGCTACCTCCCCATCGGCGGTACCGCCCCTTGCCTTTTGTCTGGCACCTGGTACAGTGGATATTCCACTCATTGGGGAGTGGTCTAATGGTAGGACAACGGTTTCTGGTACCGTCAGGTGAGGGTTCAAATCCTTCCTCCCCAACCATTCAAAAAAGCAGGCAGCAGTAGGCAATACGGTCCCATCGTATAGCGGTTAGTACACCGCCCTCTCACGGCGGGAACAGGGGTTCGATTCCCCTTGGGACTACCAGAAAAGAGCCTAGAGAAATCTAGGCTCTACTTGTATCTAATCGGCATGACCACTTGGCGAAATGGCTCCATGCTCAAACCATGCTCAAAAGGTGTCCCCGGATGCTCTTGGAAACGTAGGGACAAGAGCCGCTCACCCCCCTGTCCAAACCACGGCAGAGGCAGGTATGCCGAGAGCCTCGGCGATGGCCTCAGTCGCTTGCACCCGTTCCCATGGCTTCCGCCCATCGAACCTGCCCGCACTGACAACTCCGCTCGCTCGGTATTCCTCCAGGGCGGCCTCCACGATGGCATCAGCCTCGTCATTTGTTAGACCTCGAGGCTTGCTGGCCTTAGCCTCGAGCCTCTTAACCCGATCATCGACTCGGCGGCTCACTGGGCCTCCCGAACAAAGACAGACTCAGGGAGCCCGTAGTCCTCTGCGCATCGCTGGATCAGGTAGGCCCGCCTATTAGCGTCCAGGGAATCGTCCACCTTGATCATGCCCGTCCTGGCATATTCCTCTAGATCCTCCCGCTTGAACCGCTCCAGTATCGCCCGCGCTTCATCGTCGGTCATGTTCCGGGGGGGCTTGCTGCCCTTAGGGGGGCAAGGATCTCGTAGGGACCAAGATGGGATCCTTGATTGATGGACATGGTGGTTGATCAGGTTGGGTCCATCATAGGCCAAGTCCAAAATTGCCGGAGTCTGATCATGGGCCGGGTGGGGCCAGCCGGGTAACCGGGACCTAGCTTCCCTGCTTGCGGGTCGGTTTACCGGAACGAACTCAGTACACAAGCTGGGCCATGGCTGTCCGCTGCGCGGGTGTTCCTGAACATCCGGCACACCTGCTGCTTGGACCTGAAGCTGACGCCTGAGGACTTCCTTGTCCCCATGCTGACCCATCGCGGTTGGGTGTGGAACTGGGAGGGCGACGACCTGGTGATGGCGCTGCCGGGATGGAGATTCCCAGCGCCGGTGAACACGGCGATCCAGCCGGGCCTGTTCGACTCGGCCACAGGCAGGTTTCTCTCGCTCAGAAGCCGAGTGCAGCCAGCAACAAGTTGAGGTCGGTGGCGCCCACGACGGCTCCGCCGCTCAGGCGGGACCGCGCGGTCGTGGTACCCCAGTCCTGCGCCAGGGTGAGGAGGTCCTGCAGATCGATGACCGCATCGCCGTTCAGGTTGGCTGTCTTGACCGTGAGGACGGCAGTGGCGGTCTTGAGGGGGTTGGTTGCGTTGCAGAGGGTCACCGTGACCGTCAGGTTCGCCATCAGGTTGTCGGGGGCCGTGTAGGTATTTGCAACCCCGCTGAGGGTGCTGGAGGCGCTGAGTGAGCCCTGGCCCGGAGTCACACTCCAATTGATGGATCCAAGGCCCGTGCTTCCGACCAGGGTCACCTTACTGCCGGAGACCAGGGTGGCTGTGGGACGATCCACCTGGACCGCCGTCGGATCGATCACGAGTACTGTGGCTGTCCCCGGAGCCGAGGTGGTTCCAACGGCGTTGCTGACAGTGCAGCTCAGCGTCAGGCTGCCCGGGGATCCCGCCGTAAAAGTGAGGCTGGTGGTCCCCTGACCGCCGGTGATTGTGCCTCCGGTGATGGTCCAGGTGCAGGTACTACCGGCCTGGGTCGGCACCGTGGCGACCAGCCCCGTGGCCCCGGTGGTCACGGTGGCCGGCGCCGTGAGGACCGGCGTGAGGGGGGCGGGCACCACGGTGAGGGTGGCGCTGCCGGGCGCCGAGGCCACACCGAGGGCGTTGGTCACGCTGCAGCTCAGCGTCAGGCTGCCCGCAGATCCCGCCGTGAAGGTGAGGGTGGTGGTCCCCTGACCGCCGGTGATTGTGCCTCCGGTGATGGTCCAGGTGCAGGTACTACCGACCTGAGTCGGCACCGTGGCGACCAGCCCGGTGGCACTGGCGGTCACGCTGGCCGGCGCCGTGAGGACCGGCGTGAGGGGGGCGGGCACCACGGTGAGGGTGGTGCTGCCGGGCGCCGAGGTCACACCGAGGGCGTTGGTCACGCTGCAGCTCAGCGTCAGGCTGCCCGCAGATCCCGCCGTGAAGGTGAGGGTGGTGGTCCCCTGACCGCCGGTGATTGAGCCTCCGGTGATGGTCCAGGTGTAGGTACTACCGACCTGGGTCGGCACCGTGGCGACCAGCCCGGTGGCACTGGCGGTCACGCTGGCCGGCGCCGTGAGGACCGGCGTGAGCGGGGCGGGCACCACGGTGACGGTGGCGCTGCCGGGCGACGAGGCCGTTCCCGCGGCGTTGGTCACGCTGCAGCTCAGCGTCAGGCTGCCCGCAGATCCCGCCGTGAAGGTGAGGGTGGTGGTCCCCTGACCGCCGGTGATTGAGCCGCCGGTGAGG
>CAIRAS010000085.1 GCA_903876615.1 uncultured Holophagaceae bacterium | reverse complement strand
GCGCTTGAAGCAGGCATCCGACCCCGCTGCCACCTGCGAACAGCATCCTGGCGAAGGCCGGGGTCCGCTCTACACCCCCGGCGCCCGCGCCTCCTGGGCGATGCTATCAACCTCCTCGGGTGTCAGGCGGAGACGGCTGGCTGCACAGTTCTCTTCCAGGTGGGCGAGGGAGGCTGTCCCGGGGATGGGAAGCATCACGGGGGACCGGGCCAGCAGCCACGCCAGAGCCACCTGGGCCGGGGAGGCACCGTGGCGGGTGGCGACCGCATCCAGAGCCCCGTGGGACTTGGCGTAGGTCCCCACGGCCAGGGGAAAGAAGGGCAGGTAGGCGATGCCCTTGGCGGTGCAGAAATCCAGGACCTTCTCGGGCCCTTCCACCTCCGCATGGGTGGCCCTGGCCAGGAACCCGGACCCTCCGGAGACGTTGAAGAGGTTCTGCACGGTCACGACCGGGGTGCGCTCCAGGGCGGACTGGACCTGCGCCGTGTTCACGTTGCTGAGCCCGATGTGCCGGAGCTTGCCCTCGGCCTGCAGCTGGATCAGCGTGTCCAGGGTCTCGAGGAAGGGCACGTCATTGGGGATGACGCGCAGGTGGACGAGGTCGAGGGTCTCGAGGCGCAGCTCCCGCAGGTCGTGCTCGCAGCCCTGGCGCAGCTCCTCGGGGCGGTTGAAGGGCGCCCAGCCCTTGTCGGGCGTGCGCTTCCCCCCCAGCTTGGTGGCGATCATCACGTCGGCGGGATAGGGGTGGATGGCCTCCGCGATGATCGTGTTGGAGACATGGGGTCCGTAGTACCAGGAGGTGTCGATGAACTGGACGCCCAGATCCACGGCGCGCCGGACCACCTGCCGGGCCTGCGCCGGATCTTCAGGAGGGCCCCAGACCTCCTTGCCGGGCAGGCGCATGGCTCCAAAGCCCAGGCGGAGGATGTCGCGACCACCCAGGTTCAGCGTGGCGGGAGGGTGGGCGTAGACATCAGGGGCGGGTTGTTTGGGCATGGTCGTCCTCGATACAAAGACAGAACCCTAGGCTACCGGGTGGTGCCCCGAGGCACTGGGGTTCTTGGCGTGCTGCTCGGCAGCGCGTTCCGGCCAGCCGCTCACTGTGCCAGCGAAGGCTTCACCGCCAGCGCGGCGCTCTCTGCGCTGCAGTCGCGGTTGGGCTTCAGGCCTTTGCCCCGGACAACCGCGAGCTCGGCGCGGGCGGCCTCCAGGTCGGCGCGGAACGTAGGCTCTGCGTGCAGGCGGGCCAGGGTGGCGGCGGCCATGGTGCGGCCCTGGACCACATCACTGTGCCAGTGGGCGTTCCCCGCGTTGCGGCTCTCGCCGAAGGCCAGGCCGCGCGCGAGGAGGGCGTCCGTCCGCTCGGGCGCCAGCTCCGAGAGGACCAGCGCCCAGCCCCACCCGGCCGCCGTGTGCCCGGACGGGTAGGAGCCATCCTTCTCCAGGAAGGCCTGCTCTGCGGGGGTGCAGATGGGCGCCTTGTTCCAGAGGAAGGGACGCGGGCGGTTGTAGTGGTTCTTCGCGGCGTAGGTGGAGAGGCCGAAGTCGGTCAG
>CAIRAS010000084.1 GCA_903876615.1 uncultured Holophagaceae bacterium | reverse complement strand
GAGCACCGAGGAGGCATCGTGACCTGCGTCAAACTGTGGGTGTTGGGAACGGCAATCATCGCCCTCGGGTTACAGGCCCAGGAGACCCCCCGGCCCAACCGGGTGGCCTGGTTCGCCGGGTTCCCGGAGCCCCTGCCTGAAGGCGTCAAGGAGCTGGCCATCGAGACCTCGAGCCAGATGCTGCGCCCGGACCTGGAGCACAGCTCCGACGGCCGGACCTGGGCCCGCCAGGACGGCGAGGAGTGGCAGCTCACGGGCGACTGGGCCTTCAAGACCGGCGCCAGCCGCATCAACGTCCGGGCCCGGGTGGTCTCCCGCTCCGGTGGCATCGAGGACCAGCTCCTGTGGAACTGGCACAAGCTGTTCAACCTGCCCCAGGGGGGCCGGGAGGATGCCCCGAAGGGCCGCCTGGCCTACCACCTGGAGCGGGACGGCCGCGTGATCGGCGACCTGTCCCGCCCGGGCGCGGCCCTGCTGGACCTCGACATCGCCTGGGTCCAGCCCTTTGGCACGGCCGAGTCCGGCGGGCGGTTCGGCGGTTCCATCCAGCTACCCACGGGCAAGCAGGCGGACTTCTCGGGCAGCGGCGGCACCGACGGCATGGTGGGCGTGGCCCTGTGGCGGCGCTACGGGCGCTGGCGCCTCTTTGGCCAGGCCGAGCGGGTGGTGCTGGGCCTGCCGAAGGCCAGCCCCCTGCGCTCCGTCCTGGACAAGACCTCCTTCAGCCGGGCCTGGGCCACCCTGGGCTACCAGGGCGAAGGCGCCGGCCTGCTGTCGGGTCTGGGGGGCGAGGTCAGCCTGGCCTATGCCGGCAGCCCCTACCGTGTCGGCCTCTCCCGCCTGGACCGGCCCGGCTGGCAGCAGCACTGGACCTTCCGGCACACGCAGCTGCCCCGCTGGCGCTTCGGCTTCAGCGAAGAGGCCGGCACCTTCGTGGCCCCGGACATCACCGCCTTCGTGGCCTATACCTTCGGAGACAGACCCTGACCCGCCCGCATGACGAAAGAGCTTTTTTGACGGGGATAAGAGGGATGGACGGGGATAACTGCAACCCGCTTATCGGCCAGACTCAGCCTGAAAAGGCAACCCGCAGATGACGCAGATGCCGTGGCCTTCCTCCTGTCCCTTTGTGCTCTGGGAGTGCTTCCTGGTCGGTGATTGCCCTGATTTCGCTGATGGGTCGTGGCACACCCCGCATGGGCCCGCCGGAGGCGGCTTCCGGCTGCGCCGGAAGTCATCCAGGGCTGCCAGGGCCGAGCCCCCCAGGAGGCCTGGCCGTGGCACCCCTGGATAGAGCCCATGCTCCCGTGCGGGCCGGGACCAAAACCACTGTCATCTCTGCAATCACCGGCCAACCTGATTTTCTGGGGGCAGGGTGGGCCGGCGCCCATCTGCGACCATCTGCGGCATCTGCGGTTCCGCTCTTGACCTTGCCCGGATGGGGCTGAGTCTGGCCGCGGTTCAGGTAGAGCCCTATCCCCGTCCATCCCTCTTATCCCCGTCAAAGAAACCGGAATTGCCACGGCCCCCCTGCACCCAATCCGGGCCGAGTGGGGCCGGGGCCTGTAAACTAGGGGATTCGCGCCGGAGTCTCCATGCAGCCCAACCAGTATCGTGATGTGCGCCTTGAGAAGCTCGAGAAGCTCAAGGCCCTCGGGGTGGAGGCCTGGCCGCGCAAGGCCCACCGCAGCCACGGCATCGCCGATCTGGCAGCGACCTACGCCGACGCCGAGGCCTGGACCAACGAGAAGCTGGAGGCCCTGGGCCAGACTGTGTCCGTCATGGGGCGCATCCTCACCATCCGCGAGATGGGCAAGAGCGTCTTCGCGCACCTCACCGAGAACGGCGAGAAGCTGCAGGCCTTCTTCCGCATGAACGACCTGGCCGAGCCCGGCTGGGACATGCTCAAGCTCCTGGACATGGGCGACTTCATCCAGGTCACCGGCCCGCTCATGCGCACCAAGACCGGCGAGCTCAGCGTCCGGGTGAAGGAGGTCCGCTTCCTCAGCAAGGCCCTGCTGCCCCTGCCCGAGAAGTGGCACGGCCTGCAGGACAAGGAGCAGCGCTACCGCCAGCGCTACCTGGACCTCATCTCCAACCCCGACGTGCTGAAGACCTTCCAGACCCGCTCCCGCATCGTCAGCGCCGTGCGGCGCTACATGGAGGACCAGGGCTACCTGGAGGTCGAGACGCCCATGATGCAGCCCATCCCCGGCGGCGCCACGGCCCG